>NZ_JAAGPQ010000145.1:0-10524 GCF_017104985.1 Paraburkholderia sp. Ac-20342
TAAATGCATGGAGCCGACACAACGAACGGTTAAAATCCCGATATTCCTCTAGCCTCCCCGGAGTACAGCAATGTCTTTGCAACGTCGTACCACTCTCACGAAGTACCTGATCGAGCAGCAGCGCGAAACCAACAACCTGCCTGCCGACCTGCGCCTCCTGATCGAAGTCGTTGCGCGTGCCTGCAAGGCGATCAGCTACCACGTCAGCAAAGGCGCGCTCGGCGATGCGCTCGGCTCGGCGGGCAGCGAAAACGTCCAGGGCGAGGTGCAGAAGAAGCTCGACATCCTCTCGAACGAAATCCTGCTCGAAGCCAACGAATGGGGCGGCAACCTGGCTGGCATGGCGTCCGAGGAAATGGAGCAGTTCTTCCCGATCCCGGCCAACTATCCGAAGGGCGAATACCTGCTCGTGTTCGATCCGCTCGACGGCTCGTCGAACATCGACGTCAACGTGTCGATCGGCACGATCTTCTCGGTACTGCGCTGCCCGGACGGCCATCAGGCCACCGAGCAGTCGTTCCTGCAACCGGGCACGCAGCAGGTCGCCGCGGGCTATGCGGTGTACGGCCCGCAAACCGTGCTCGTGCTGACCACCGGCAACGGCGTGAACTGCTTCACGCTCGATCGCGAACTCGGCTCGTGGGTGCTCACGCAAAGCGACATGCGCATTCCGGTCGAAACGCGCGAGTACGCGATCAACGCCTCGAACGAGCGTCACTGGTATCCGCCGGTTCAGCAGTACATCGGCGAACTGAAGGCCGGCAAGGAAGGTTCGCGCCAGGCCGACTTCAACATGCGCTGGATCGCATCGATGGTCGCCGACGTGCATCGTATCCTCAATCGCGGCGGCGTCTTCATGTACCCGGCCGACAAGCGCACGCCGGACAAGCCGGGCAAATTGCGTCTGATGTACGAAGCGAATCCGATGGCGTTCATCGTCGAGCAGGCCGGCGGCGCCGCGACCAATGGCGAAAAGCGCATCCTCGACATTCAGCCGAAGAGCCTGCATGAGCGCGTCGCGGTGTTCCTCGGTTCGAAGAACGAGGTCGATCGCGTGACCCGCTATCACCTCGAAGCGAAAAAGTGATCTCGAAATAAAAAAATGCGCCGAGGGGCTTGCCAAAGCACCAAAGTAATCCCTATAATCTCGCTTCTCCTGATGCCGGAATAGCTCAGACGGTAGAGCAGCGCATTCGTAATGCGAAGGTCGGGGGTTCGATTCCTCTTTCCGGCACCACAAGATTTTCCAAGTAGTTCCGAGATATTCCTGAAACCCGCGACAGCCAACGCTTCGCGGGTTTTTTGTTGTCCGCTGGTGTTTGTGATGTCCCGCCTAAATCCTAGTGATCTGGGGGTAAGCTTGGGGGTATAGTAAAGCGACTGGGGGTACGCTCCCCGGCGGGAGATGCACCATGGGCAAGTCTTCAGGCTTATCTGACATGCGCTGCCGGCAGGCTCGGCACGATCCGTCTGGCGGCAACAAGCTATTTGACGGTGGCGGACTATATCTGGCGTTGATGCCTAGCGGCGCGAAGAAGTGGCGCCTCAAATACCGCTTCAACGGCAAGGAAAACCTGCTGACGTTCGGTGACTACCCTTCCGTCACATTGGCGGAAGCGCGCGAGCGGCGCGAAAAAGCCAAACGGCAACTGGCCGACGGCATCGATCCGGCCTTACAGCGCGACATCGACCGCCAGACTACCTCACTGGCAGCCAATATGACGTTTCGGACGCTGGCTAATGAATGGCTCAACATCAAGCGTCCAGGATGGAGTGCGGGTCACGACAAACGCGTTACCGCGATCCTCAAGAATGACCTTCACCCGAACATCGGCAAACTACCAATAACGGGGATCACCGGCCCGGCCATTCTCGCGACGATCCGAAAGATCGAAGCGCGCGGCGCGCATGAGATAGCCGTCAAAGCACTGGAAATTTGCAGCGGTATCTTCCGGCACGCCTGTGCCTGCGGAGCAACCGACCGGGACCCGACCGTTGGATTACGCGCTGCGCTTGCACCCCGGCCGCCAGTCAAACACTACCCTCACGTCACAGAAGCCGAGCTTCCAACCCTACTGGAGCGCATTGACGGATATTCAGGCAATCCGGAAACAAAGATCGCCATCAGGCTCATCATCCTGACTTTTCTGCGAACGGCCGAACTGCGCTGGGCACGATGGGATGAGTTTGACCTTGAAGCCAAAGAATGGCGCGTCCCCGCGGAGCGCATGAAGGGTAACAAGGCACAGAAAGCATCCGGCATTCCTCATATCGTGCCGCTGGCAGACCAGACACTGGCATTACTCAAAGAACTGCGGAAATTTACGGGGCGCTATCCACTACTCTTCCCCGGCACGAAGAACCGCTTTGTCCAGGCTATATCTGCCGAAACGATCAACAAGGCACTGAAAACTCTGGGCTTCGAAGGCAAGCAAACTGGACACGGCTTCCGGGGTCTTGCTTCGACGATCATGAATGATCGAAGCGGTATAAATCCCGACGTTATAGAACGCCAGCTCGCCCATATTGTCGGCAGCCCCGTCCGACGTGCATACAATCACGCGCAGTACATGACGGAACGCCATAGGCTTATGCAATGGTGGGCTGACTACGTCGACCAGCAGACGAATAATTCGACTACAGGAGACGCATCTCTGCCAGCGACCGAAGCTGAATCTGTACTCTGAGAGCTTGATCGCGTGGAAGTGATCGCCAGTATCGAAACATTGCACCTCGCCTTCTGCAACGGTCCGCAGTTAGAGATTTTCGGTATCTGGCCGGATAGGAAATCCCTGATAACCTCGTATTGCTCCGCTACCTTGCTGACCGGAAGCAGCCTTCGACAACCTGTCAAAGCCCAGGCTGGATTTCGTTCCAGCGTTCATAGAGCGCGATGCCACTGCCCTACCTTTATCTTTGGCCGATTTCTGATTCATCGCGGACTTCTTTGGACGATACAACGCGTATTTGACGGCCCCGATTCCGACCTCAAGACCTTGACGCCTCGCCTCCTCGACAATCTCGTCCAACGAATACCCCTTTTCCTGCGTCGCCCGTATCTTTGTGCGGATTTCCTTCATCCCGTCACTGACGGTGACACGCTGGTTACCTCGCGGCTTTTCGGGCAGTTCCTCAAGAGCCTGAATAAAGGCATCCCATTGAGCCCGGGTATAGCTTTTCGAGACAGACATGATGATCTCCAATCCATCGACGTAAGATCATCTTGCTAATCGGCAAAGGTCACGTCAATACCCTGATTTGCGGTGATGATGGCTGTTCGGAAGACTCCGGACAACGTAGGAATATGTCGGAAAACGAAATATTTTTTAATCGATTAAGCCAAGCCTCCGACTCCCCTTCGTGACTCGACCAATTTCCGGCATGGACTTCGCAGCTCAAACTTGACCCGCCAATAGAAAATTCACGGGCTGCGGTCGATTGTGAACTTCGCGCATCCTGTTCTACAGGTAGTGCATGTCTAGGCCATCCTGAGCACTCGAACAAATTTCAGACATAGCGTCCGCGAGCGTAACCTCACAAGTCAACTGACTCGATATCCATCGTGACCAAATCAAGGCGCCCTACTAACTCGCGGGGCCGATGAAACACCCTGCCATAGCGCACCGACTCGGCAGGACGAGACCACCGACTGGACGGGGATGGCGCGCAAACTCTATCGGGCGGCCTTACAGCCTGCCGCAGGCAAGCACACTTTTTTCCTCAAACTCCGGGTAGTAAAAATCACATAAAAGCTGAGTATTGCAGGATAGGCATGCGCCGGTTTTGGGCACCACGTACGAATTTGACATGAGCGAGATTCTCGAGCTCATGGCGTAATGCTCGTTCGTGATTGGCGACTTGGCCATCTTGGTTGAGCACGTAACAAGGGCAACGTATTCAACAAAGAGCGCGCCCAACCTCCCGAAGATGGATGAGGAACGCGCTGCCTATGTCATGGTCGAGCATGCCAGCCGCCAAGACAGTGCTCGACCCGCCGCGAGACGGTCCGCCGAATGCTGATTTGCGCGAGCGAATCAACGGATGGTCATTGCACGCCTCCCGACAGCTTCGGTGTGCGCAGCAATGCGGCATAGACTGTCAACAGGGACTTGCGTTCGTCATAGCTCTTTCCCATGCCGATCAACGCGGCGTCACGCACCTGCAGGCGGTTCAGGATGCGTAGATCGGACACGTTCATGGCATCCCGGTCGAGCGGCCCGAACACGCCGGAGAAAGCCTGATTCACAAGGCGCGCTTCGTTCGCATAGTGGTGCCCCTGTGTCGCCTTGCCTTCAGCTTCGCGGGTCAGCGCCAGCATTTCGGAAAGCAGCGCGTAGTTAGTCGCGGCGTCGCGACGTGCCGCAAGCCGATCCGGTGCGGTACGTGCCGACAGCTCGCGACGCATGGCGAGGAACGAATCGACCAGGCGGGATTGGCCAACGCGGGAATTGCGCCCACCGATAAACGGCATCGCTATCAGCGCACCACGCTCGTCCAGTTCGATCATGCGCTGCTGTCGGTTCATCTCGTCGGTGTACGAGATCTCCCCAAAATTGGGGCGATCTATCATGCCGTCCGCGATCAGGCTGTCGAGCGTGCACAGTACGTGATCGTGTCGCCGCCCGAACTCGTGGGCAATCGTCCGCGAGTCCGTGACCAGTTCGCCACCACGGACACACACCAGCGAGGTATGCTCATCACTGAAAGTCTGGGCAGCGTCCGTGCGAGGGGCGCGGCCCGTTTGTTTTTGGAGAGTCGCCATCGCTTAGCCCTCCACGCGATAGCCGGCAGGATTGGCCAGCCATGCATCGATGTCTGTGCGCCGCCATGCAATGGAACGCGCGCCAACGCGGACGGCTTGTAGAAAGGTCTTCCCACGCATCCACTGATAGATCGTCGTGTGACTCAGGCCTGGTTCAATCTCTACCTGACGACAGCGGATTAATGCCTGCTGAATTTGTACCGCCATGCCCGCTCCTTGCGATTAAGGAGCGCCCCAGCCTATCCAGGACGCATGGCATCCCATTATTAGCATCCGATGCAGGAAGTTAAGCCGCGCACCGGTGGGCTTTATCGCGTACCAGTACGCATTACAGTACGCCAGTGGGCTGTTTTTTCTGCTTGCGATATCCAGTGATATGAGTGCGAATTGTGCGCCAATCTAGTGGGACAAGATTGATCCTTTCCATTTCGTCGGCGGCACCGTCCAAATTTTTACCTTGCTCATATTGAGAAAGGTTGTCTCTGCACCAGGCGAAGATAGCTTCCTTGTGTTTGCGATTCTCTTCGTTTGTTTTATCGCCACCTTTCTTTGCGACCGATGATTTGGCCCGTTGAGATGCGGCCTCCTCAATTTCGTCCATGCTGCGTACCGAGGCTGCGCCAATTTGCTTTAAAGCAGCGGCCATGCGGAGCATTGCATCATGAAACCGCCCCTCCAAAACAGATCGCTCAGCAACCAACAGATTAAAGCCTGCCAGGTAATAGCACCATCCGCGTCTAACTTGCCAATAAGTCAAGCCGACATCTTTGCTCGCTTCGTAGAATTTCTGGGCAGTTCCCGATTGGTCGGTCGTGCCATCAATCCGTACGCCCCGAAATTCACCCTGTATAAAGCTGGGCACATAGTCCTCAGACATTTCCACCGTGGATTGATTGGAACCCTCGATTGGTATAAACCGCATAAGTCCACGTGCAGCTTCAGATTTCCCCTCTCCCGTAAAGAGCGAAAAACAGCGAAGCACCTCATCTTCAGGGACCAGCGCCAACACGCGCTCAAAGTCTCTACCGGCGCTGCACAGTAATGCCACTACCAAGGCCTCCGGGCCTTTATAGCTTTCTGGCGACAGGCTAACCCGCATCCGCTGTCTGAGTGCCTTCGCTCCTTCCAGGGTACTGGAAAGTGATATGTACTCCACCATTGAACAAGTTTTCAGGTCCAGAGGTAGGGCAAGCGGTACCGCGCTAGCATTAGCGTGCTCGGAAATGAGGGCGTGCAAGTCTTCGGCTGCAATCCAGATTTTGTCGCGCGGGGCCTTCGTATGATCGGGAACGAAGTCAAACCAAAAGCGGCTACCTTTATTCGCTTCAGGCTTACGGCGCACGACTTGTACAAGGGACGCACCATCATGATCAATGAGCAAAAGTCCACCATTCCATCGCGCCTCAGCCATCGTTTCATCAATGGGAACGAAAATCACTATTCCACTCCCGGGGCCGTTATATATCTTGTAATAGCCCATTAATCCCATAACCTGAACGTCGTCATCGCATCTGTAATCGACAGGCCCGCGTCTTGCGTGCGGAGATTCATTTGGATCTGGGCTGTAATGGCATGCGGGATAAACATATCTAGCGTAACGGCCAGTGGCATCAAACCACGCTGGCAACTCGTCATAGTTGATCTTGTCGAGTATGTCGCTGACGGTAATCGGCTCACCAAGCTTAGCGGCCGCTACTTGTGCGGCTTCTTCGAGGGTGTACCAGTCCTTGAACGATCCGATTTCCATTGCGCTCCCCTTAAACGCATAGCCCTTGAGAAGAAGCCGCGCCAGCCCGGCAAGGGAACCGGGGATTCGGGGATCAACCTAGACACGGCCCCTCAAGCATACTGTGTTTTTGTACAGCTCGGAACATTGTGGGCGTGGTGGCTCTCTGCGGACATTGAAATCGACGCCCCAGCAGCCAACCACGCATCAGCTCGTACACCCCAATACGGATCCGTATGATCTCGATACGTATGGTCAGCTTGAAGGCGACTACTGCTGCCGCCTGTGCAGCACGTTGAGAATCTGTGCTATGTCATCGGCCACGCGGTAGGCCATCAGATCGTTTTCCGTCACGACGGCCGGCAGTTGCAGGTTGGCCTCCGCCGCCAGCGTCAGACGGTAGTCGGCCACTTCCGTGTCATACGATCGGATAGTCTAGATCGTCAACAATCTGGGCCGGAGCGTTCCGGTAGACTTACGTTCCCGCCAACCGCGCGTGACAGCATGGACACTCAGCTTTTGATCATCTGCAACCTTACATTTGTAATCCATGTGATAGCGACATTGGCTTACGCTGTCCGAATCGCCGGTGTCCGCACACGTCGTATCGCCATCTCATTTTCTCTTTTCGGAGTCATCGCTTTGGTCTCGAGAACGGCAAATTCCTTTCAGGGGCCATTCATCGCGAAGCGGGTCGAGCTTGATATCTCCCATCACATTGGGCAGGGTTTACTCGGTGACTTCCGCATTTTCCTGCTCACTGCCACGTTGGCAAGCATCGTTGGAACATTCCTTATTCCTACCTTCCAGCGTTATTTCAACCGCGCCGTTAGTCATTTTCAGGCGAATCGGTCCGTTCCTCGTCTGCTGCTCCACGTCTTCAGTCGAGGGGGAATCAACTACCTTCGGATGGGGGCGCGACTGCCCTCGCGATACAACGTCACACAACTGACGGCGGGCGCAGGGGTTTCCTGGAAGGTAATAGCACTGAACGTCCTGGCAATGGCTATCTGGACCGTCGGCGTCTTCGCATCGCTTTACGCCGGTTACCTGAAGCCCGACCTGCGAGTCACGTGCGCGAATCTTTCGTCGGTAATCAACGGCTTCGCGACGGTTGTCTTGGCAGTCGTCATCGATCCGCAGGTTTCGGTGATGACTGACGACGTAATCGAAGGCCGGCTCTCCGAAAATCACTTCCGGCGGGCTATTACTACCCTCGCAGGTGCACGGGTTCTCGGGACGTTGTGCGCGCAGGTAGCGCTTGTTCCCGCAGCCTTCGTTATTGTTCGTGTCGCCGAACTCATTTAGCGTGGCAGATCGCAGGAACTGGGCAGAGGCCGGCAACAAGCGGTCAGTGGAAGTTGCCGTGATAATCCGCGACAATTTAGAGAAATCCAGCGAACAGCGAACGTCAAATGTTGATTGCATTCGGAGGGTTGCCGGGAACAGGAAAAACAACAGTAGCGAAAGCGCTCGCTCGCAAGCTCGCAGCGACCTATCTGCGTATCGATACGTTTGAACAGGCGATCATCGCGTCGGAGCACACCCGGGCTGAGATAGGCCCTGCCGGTTATCTGACGGCATATGCAGTTGCGGCAGACAATCTAAGTCTTGGTTTGACCGTGGTTGCGGACTCGGCCAACATGTTGAACATTACGCGCATCGCCTGGCGGAATGTGGCACGTGAAGCGGGCGTTCCGATCTTTGAGATCGAGCTGATATGTTCCGACACAGCAATTCATCGCATTCGGGTCGAGGAACGACGGGCAGACATCGCAGGGCATCGTCAACCGACATGGAAAGATGTTCTGAGTCGTCAACATGATGCATGGAATTCGAAACATCTTGTGGTCGACACGGCCAACCTCTCAGTTGAGCAAGTAATCGAAATAATCACTCACCGTCTACCTACTCCTCCGTCCGACGAATTAGGCCCTGCGTCGTGCAGTTGATGGACCTCGGTTAGCGATCGGCCAGAAACGGACGGTCAACGACAGCACGTAAAGCGTTGAAAATCTCGCATCTTAGGTTCGAGTGCAGTTCACCTTACAAGGCGTTGTCAGCACAAATGGCAATCCTGGCAAATCCCGGCAGTTCAGAAACGCCCGCTCATCGGCTCGTTATCATCGAGGGCATCATGGGTTCGGGCAAGTCCACAACGATGCGATTCATTGCCCAGAGCCTGCAAGCCTCGGGGCAACTGGCTTTGCCGTTACATGAGAGGACGGAGCCCCACCCGCTGCGGGCGACGGACGAACTTGAACACTGGTTCGAGCCATGGAGGGACGCGACACCGCAGCATCTTGCTGATCGCGCGCTGACCAAATGGGCCGCTTTTGTCGAGGCGACACAAAGTGGTTCACCAATCCCGGTGACGGATGGTCAACTGTTTCATGGAGATCTGACTCACCTGCTGCTGATGGACGCCGAGCCAGCACTGATTTTTGACTATGTGAGCGCGTTGGCCGCGATCATTGTGCCGCTCAATCCGTTCGTGCTCTACCTTTGGCAGGAAGATGTGGAAAAAGCTTTACGGACCGTCTGTACTGAGCGCGGCCCCGAGTGGATTGACTATCAAGTGAATTGGAAGCTCGCAGGTCCATACTGTGTTCGCAAAGGTTACCGAGGATTGGAAGGGTTAATCTCCCTATATCGGGATTACCGGCGGATCACCGACGATCTCTTTGACGAGCTACCGCTAGCCAAGCTCGCGATTGAGAATTCCAGAGGAGACTGGCCAGCCTACGAGGGCCAGATTTTGAACGCTTTGCAGTTGCCGGTTCGGCCGTAATCAGCGAGGCGAGTTTTTCCATTACGGAGACTCCTCAACGGAAATATGAGCGATGGCCTCGAAAAGCATCCGCAGGGCAACGGCAGAGGACGTACCCATACTTACACAGATTCGAAACGATGCGCATGCGAAGAAGGTCGCGCACCGCGACTATGCGTGGGGGACGGACGGGTACGGGTTTTCGGAAAACTGGGTACGAAACAATGTCTCTCAAAAGGAAGTGTATGTAGTTGAACTGGAGGGCACTCCAGTCGCAACGTTTTCGCTCGTTCTAGATGAGGACAGGCATTGGGGGCCTCAAGATCCGATTGCCGGTTATGTCCATGGCCTCTCTGTGCGGAGGGACTTTAACGGACGTGGACTCGGCAGCTTTATGCTTGATTGGTGCGGTAACAAAATTAGCGCCTTGAATCGGCGTTTTGTTCGACTCGACTGCGCCGTCCACAACGCAAGGCTGTGCGCCTTTACGAGTCGCTTGGATTCACCCGCGTAGGGCAGTACGCCGAACCAGGAGCCAGCGGCTATGTATGGTCACTCTACGAGAAAGCGGCGAATCCGTTGCGCGAGCGGCGAACGGCCAGGCTTTTAATAACCACTCCAGAGCGGCGCGTGTTGTTATTCCGTTTCGTCCATAAAACTGGCGCGCTTGCTGGGACGGCCTATTGGGCAACGCCGGGGGGCGGTGTTGAGCATGGTGAGACGTTTGCAGACGCGGCAATACGCGAGCTTCGCGAAGAAACAGGAATTCGCAAGGCGCGGTTATCTCAGCCAGTGGGACGACGCGAGTTGCTCTTGCAGTTGCCGGACGGCGAGCACGTGTTTGCAGTCGAGCAGTATTTCATCGTTGATACCGACACGGAATCCATTTCACGCGACAGTTGGACCGTCGAAGAGAAGGAAGTGATGGCGGATCATCAATGGTGGAGCCGGGAGGAACTGTCCAGCACCACCGAAACTGTCTATCCTGAAGAACTGATTCAGATGCTCGATAACGCCGGAGTTTTCGGCGCTGAACGGTCGCTATGAAGCAAACCAGACGACCGCAATGGGTCGGCCAGGGAAGTTCGCCAGTCAAGTCGGGCAGGCCGTCCTTCGTCCGCCGATGGATTTCCGCGTTCGGCCGAGGCCGTGTGGAAACGCCATTTTCGCCGCTTAGGGCGAAGTTGCCGGTCGGGTCGATCAGGTGAGATGCGTCGAGCTTGCGCTAATCGAACATCGCGAGCGCAACGAAGCCCCTCAGGGCCT
>NZ_JAAGPQ010000146.1:0-10273 GCF_017104985.1 Paraburkholderia sp. Ac-20342
CGCGTGAGCGGCGCCAGCGGTGCGCGCGGCGGACTCGCTCGCGGCCGGCTCGCGGCTCACCGCCGTACCCACTGCCACGCCTGGCGTGCCTGTCAGCGGATAAGCGTCCGCCCCGGCGCGCTCCGCCGCGCCATCCGCCGGATGCGTGGACGTCGCGGCCTGATCCGCGCCGACGGACTCGGCATCCGCGAGCGCCTCGGCGCCGAAGGAGGCAAGCGCAAGCTCGCGTTCGAGCGGCGTCAGATCGCTGGCGCGGATTTCATCGAGTGTCGGCTTCACCATGTGCTCACCTTGCCGAGCGCGGCCGCGACGCGCTGCCAGCGCGTGTCGATGCCGGCATCCACTTCGCCGCTGCCGGCGTGGGCGCGGCAGCCGCCGCGCTCGACCGACGCATCGGTGCGCACGGTCCAGCCGCGCGTTTGCAGTTCTTCGAGCAGATACGCCTCGACGACGGGCAGATCGGCGGGACTCACGATCAGCGACGGCGCGCCGGTCAGCGCCGGTTCGGCCGCCAGCACTTCGCGCGCGGCGGCGATCAGCGCGGTCGGATCGTGCTGCACGTGCTGGCGCACGACCTGCTGCGCGATATCGAGTGCGAGCGCGACGAGCGTTTCGGAAATCGCGTGCTGCGCGCCGCCGAGCGCGGTCTTGAAGGTTTCGGCGAGCGCGGCGAGGCGCGCTGCTTCCTCGCGCGCTTCGCTCTGGCCTTGCGCGAAACCCTGCGCATGACCCTGGTCATAGCCGGCCTGATAGCCGAGCGCCTGACCGGCCACGTGACCCGAGGCGACACCCTGCGCCTGCGCGGCTTCGCGCAGGCGGTCGAGTTCGGCCTCGAACGCGCGCTCGTCGAATTCGGGTTCGGCCGGCGGCGGCGCGGGCGGCACCGGGTCGAACGAGGCCATCTCCCAGCGCTGGTAGGCCGAGAGGCTTTCCTTCGCTGTGGAGTTCGGATCAGACATACGCATCTTCGGCCTTGCCGCCTAGAACGATCTGGCCGCTCTCGGCCAGGTTGCGCACGATCTGCAGGATGCGGCGCTGCTGCGTCTCGACTTCGGAGACGCGCACCGGACCGCGCGCGTCGAGGTCTTCGGCAAGCAGTTCGGCCGCGCGCTGCGACATGTTCGAGAGGAACTTCTGGCGCAGCGCGGGCGGTGCGCCCTTCAGCGAAATGATCAGCGCCTCGGACTCGACTTCCTTCAGCAGCAGCTGGATCGCGCGGTCTTCGAGGTCGAGCAGGTTCTCGAACACGAACATCTGATCGACGATCTTCTGCGCCAGCTCGGCGTCGTACTGGCGCACGTTTTCGAGCACGCCTTCCTCGTGATTGCTCGACATGAAGTTGAGGATTTCGGCCGCCGTGCGGATGCCGCCCATCGGGCTGCGCTTGAGGTTGTCGCTGCCGGAGAGCAGGCCCGTGAGCACGTCGTCGAGTTCGCGCAGTGCGGCCGGCTGGATGCCGTCGAGCGTCGCGATGCGCAGCAGCACGTCGTTGCGCAGGCGATCCGTGAAGCAGGCGGAGATTTCGGATGCCTGATCGCGGTCCAGGTGCACGAGGATCGTCGCGATGATCTGCGGATGCTCGTTCTTGATGAGTTCGGCGACGGCCGCCGAATCCATCCACTTGAGCCCTTCGATGCCGCTCGTGTCACTGCCCTGCAGAATCCGGTCGATGATGACGCCGGCCTTGTCGTCGCCGAGCGCCTTGGTCAGCACCGAGCGGATGTACTCGTTCGAATCGAGCGACATGCCGGTGTGCTGCTCGGCCTCGCGCACGAACTCCTGCAGCACCTCGTCGACCTGCTCGCGCGTCACGTTCTTCAGCGCGGCCATCGCGACGCCGATCTTCTGGACTTCGCGCGGGCCGAGGAACTTGAACACCTGCGCGGCCTCTTCCTCGCCGATCGACATCAGCAGCAGCGCGCTCTTCACTACGCCTTCAGCGCTCATCGGACACCCAATTTTTCACGACGGTTGCAACGATCTTCGGGTCCTGGCGCGCGATGCTGCGCGCGAACTCCAGGTTCCGCTCATATTTGTGCTTGGCGCTTTCGAGCGCGAGCGTCTCGGGGTCGGCCTCGATCTCGACGACCGCGCCGTCGCGTTCCTCGGCCGGAATGCCGTCGAGCAGCAAGGGCTCGTCGGGCGAGGCGAGCGCCGCGACCGGCTCGGGCGGAGGCGGGAACGCGCGGCGCAGCGCCGGCTTCACCATCACGAAGTAGAGGAACAGGGCCACCGCGCCGATGCCGAGGTAGGTCGCGATCTGCTTGTAGAGCGCGAGCATGTCCGGCGTGCGCCACCACGGCAGGTTGGCGTTCGGGTCGAGTTCGGTCGTGAACGCGCTGTTGACCACGTTGACCGAGTCGCCGCGCTGCGCGTCGAAGCCCATCGCGTCCTTCACGAGCTGGGTGATCTGCGCGAGCTTGTCGGCGCTGACCGGCTGCATCGTCACGTGGCCCTTCGCGTCGGTCACCTTCAGGTAATTGACGACGACCGCGACCGAGAGCCGGCGGATGCCGCCCATCGGCTGGTCGATGTGGCGCACGGTCTTGTCGAGTTCGTAGTTGGTGGTCGAATCCTTGTGCTCGCTGACCGGCGTCGTGGCGACGCCGCTCGCGCCGTTGCCGGCGACGACCGGCGCGGAGGCCGGCTGCGGCGGCTGGTTCGACAGCGCGCCAGGCACGCCCGAGGCGCCGCCCTGCGACATTTCGGTGGCACTGCTCGTTTGCTGGCTGCGCACCGCCGCCTGTTGCGGATTGCCGTTCGGGCCGTAGTTCTCCGAAGTCTGCTCGCTGTGCGAGAAGTCGATGTCGGCGCTCACCTGCGAGTGCGCGTTGCCCGCGCCGAACAGCGGCGCGAGGATCGCGTCGATGCGCTGCTGGGTGTTGCGCTCGATCTGCTGGCGATACTTCAGTTGCGTCGCGTCGAGCCCGCTGCCGGTGGCCGGCTGCGTGAGCAGGTTGCCGTCCTGATCGAGGATCGTCACGCCTTTCACCGGCATTTCCGGTACCGCCGACGCCACCATGTGCGTGATCGCGACAACCTGGCCTTCGTCGAGCACGCGGCCCGGATAGAGATTGACGAGCACCGACGCCGAGGGCGGTTCCTTGTCGCGCACGAACACGGTCGGCTTCGGAATCGCCAGATGCACGCGCGCCGACTTCACGGTCGAGATCGACTCGATCGTGCGTTCGAGTTCGCCTTCGAGTGCGCGCTGATAGTTGATCTGCTCGTCGAACTGGCTGATGCCGAATTTCTGGTTGTCCATCAGCTCGAAGCCAACCGAGCCGCTTTTCGGCAGCCCCTGCGAGGCGAGGCGCAGGCGCATCTCGTGGACCTGCTCGGCCGGCACGAGGATCGCGCCGCCGCTCTCGGAGAGCTTGTACGGAATGTTGGCCTGCTGCAGCGCGGCGATGATCTGGCCGCCGTCGCGGTCCGACAGATTGCTGTAGAGCACCTTGTAGTCGGGCGCGCGCGACCACAGAAACAGGCCCGCGACGACCGCCACCAGCAGCGCGACTGCGAACACGAGCGGCGCGCGCGGGTTGCCGCGCATCTGCGCGAGACCGGACAGACGCTGCGAGAAGTTGCCGCCCATGCCGCTTAGGCCGCCGAGCCCGCCGAGGTCGGCGCCGCCGGCCTGGCCGCTGGCGGGCTGGCCGGGCGCGGGCTGCGCGCCGGCGAGCCCCATGCGGGCGTCGGGGTTGATCAACGAGTTGGCTGACGAATCCATGCGTCGGGTATCTCCGGGATGCCTTTGCGTTCTGCCGCACGATCGCGCCGGGGCTCGGCGAGGGGACGGACAGAGACTTTCACGCTTGAAATTATCCGTGGCGACGCTCAACCCGATTGCTTGAATAGAGCCGGGTTTCCCCCCTAGTTTCGGGGCTTTCCCGAAGGGGGCGCTGCTATGCTTTCGTCCAGATCGGTACACCTTCCGGCAGTCCGATCGCACATCCAACGGAGAAAACATGACCATGCCCGTGAACGCGCTTTCGTCGGCGCTGCAACAGATGCAGGCGATGGCGGCGCAGGCGGCCGGCGACGCGAGCCCGGCGGCGAACGAGTCCGGCGCGGCGACGCCCACGAGTTTCGCCTCGGCGCTGAAGGCCTCGCTCGACAAGATCAGCAGCGACCAGCAGAGCGCGATCGGCGAATCGCAGGCGTTCGAGCTCGGCTCGCCGAACGTCTCGCTGAACGACGTGATGGTCGACATGCAGAAGGCCAACATCGGCTTCCAGTTCGGCCTGCAGGTGCGCAACAAGCTCGTGGCCGCCTACAACGACATCGCGCAGATGTCGATCTGAACGGTTTTGCGCGGGTTTCGTGCGAGTTGCGCCTGGGTTTCGCCTGGGTTCTGCATAACCTCGCACGAAAACCGGCAAGCCAGCCTGGCCGGCGCGCAAGCCGTGCCGACTCCTTTGACGCCCCTCGATCCCCCTTGCTTACATTGCTCTAAAGCTTTGCCGCCGCGTATCCGATAACCAGGGTACAGGCCGGTTCGGGCGCGACAACGCGCCGCAGGGCCGAGCCATGACCCAATCGCAGTCAGTATCCGTATCAGAGGAGGAGCGCCGATGTTTTCCCCGGGACACGCTGGAGCCAGCGCGTATGCACGCGTCGGTGTCGAGACGGCCGTGATGGGCGCCAGTCCGCATCGTCTCATCGTGTTGCTGTACCAGGGCGCAAGGCAGGCCATCGCGCAAGCCCGCATGCATCTGCAGCAGGGCAATGTCGCGGAGCGCGGCATGGCGGTCAGCAAGGCGATCCGGATCGTCGAAAGCGGGTTGCAGCAGTCGCTGAACCTCGAGGTGGGCGGCGAGATCGCGGGGCGGCTGAATGCGCTGTACAGCTATATGACGCGCCGGCTGCTCGAAGCCAATATTCATTCGAGCGAGGCGATGCTGGTGGAGATCGACGGTTTGCTCGCCACGCTCGAAGAGGCATGGATCGGGATTGGCCCGGAGGTTGCGCGCATGGCTACGCAGCCCGCCGCGGAAAGCATGAGATGACATCGAACGCAGAATATTTTTCCCGATACGAGGCTATCGCCGCACTGTCCTGCCGCATGCTGATGGCGGCTCGCCACGCCCTGTGGAGCGATCTGGTCGAGCTGCAGGAGGAATACCGGCATCTGGTCGAAGCCCTGAAGGAAGCCGACGACGGCGTGAAACTCGACGAGACCGAGCGTCAGCGCAAATACATGCTGATCCGCCAGATTCTCGCCGACGACGCGGCGATCCGCGATCTCGCGAATCCGCGCATGGCGACGCTGTCGGCGCTGTTCGCGGGCCGGCCGACACGCGTGCTCAAGGAACTGTACGGGGCGCGCTGAAGGCGAGCCCATGCGGGCGGCGTGCCTCGCGGATGCCGTGCGCGCCGATGCACCGCATGCGCGCCTGCCCCCGTGCCATGGCGCGCCGCGCGGCGCACGACTGAACGATCAGAGCATGGAGCGCGCTCGCGCCCATGCGACCAGGGAACCGGCATGAACGGAATCGACACGGCCGTCGCTTCGGTGCTTTCGAGCCGGATCGACAGTTTGCTCAACATCGCGCCGGGCGCCGCGACCACCTCGCAGACCGGCGCGGCAGGCGTCGCCGGCGCGCTGGTTGCCGGCACGCCCAACGTGACGCCCGCGCCGCAGCCGTCAGCGCAAACCGCGCTGTCGGCAGTCGCGCTGACGCTCAATGCGATCGCGAATTCGGGCGGCGAGGCGACGCCGGCCGTGCTCGGCCAGGCGCCGATCTGGCCGGCCGCGCCGGCGCTCGATATCGCGGTGGAAGGATTGCCGGGTGCCGATGCGGCAAGTAGCGCGGGTTCTGCCGATGCCGCCACGGCAAACTCCAATGCCGCCGCCAGTGCGAACGGAACCGTGGCCACCGCCAGCATCGCGGCGACGCAGGTGCCGGTGGCGGCGCTTGCGGCCGCGCTCGAACGCACCGTCAGCGACAGCGGCCTGTTCTACGAAGCGCATCTCGCGGGATGGCTCGTCGGCCAGCGCTCGCCGGAGAACCTCGCCGACGAAGCGCAGAACCGACTCGTGGCGGCCGCGCAATTGCCGCCCGGCTGGGCCGACGAGGACGGCGACGCGGGCGCGACGGGTTTCGCGTCCGAGGCGATGGCGAGCGGCATGCAACGTGGCATGCCGGGCACCGCAACGAGCAGTGTGCAGTCGGGCTCACAACAAGGCTCACAACCGGGCCCACAAGCTGGCTCACCGGCCGGCTCACCCAATCCCTCTGCCGACGCCCCCACGCACGCGATGCCCTCGATCCTGACCGCGCAAGCCGCGCGTTTCGCTGCGGGCGAGGTGCTGGCGAGTTCGTTGTCCGATCTGACGGGCCAGCCTGCGCATGCGGGGCTGCACAGCGCGGCGCCGCAAATCGGCGATGCGGCTGCGTCGCAGAATGCGCAATCGACGGCGGCGGCCGTGCATCCGGCGACGGAGCCGCTCGTGCGGCAGCAGCTCGACCTGCTCGCGACCGGGCAATTCCGCTGGACCGGCGAGGCATGGCCGGGCGCGCGGCTCGACTGGACCATCGAGCAGGACGGCGACGAATGGGACCGCAGCGGCGGCGGCCTCGCGAGCGAGGACGACCAGCCGTGGCGCACGCGTCTGACGCTGTCGCTGCCGACGCTCGGCACCGTCGATGCCGAATTGACGCTGACCGGCATGCGGCTTACCGCGCGCGTGCAGGCGAGCCCGCACGGCGCGGCGCGGCTCGCGATTCAGGGCGAGAGCTTTCGCGAGCGGCTCGCGGCGGCCGGCATCGAGTTGCAGGGTTTGACGATTCGCGAGATCGGCGGCGGTGTACCGGGAACACCTGGAGCGGCGAGCGCGACGGGCACTGCTGGCGCGCAGGCGGCGGCTTCGGCGTATGCGCGTTCGGCGACAGCGGGAACGGCTTCATCCACGATGCCGGCCACGGCGACGCCGGGTGGTGTCGCGGCTAACCCTGCGGGCTATGGCTCGGCCGCTGCACGCGGCACGCCGGGGGCGCGCGACGACTTCGACTGGGATATCTGATGAGCCGGACCAATCGCCGCAGCGCGGCTGCGCTTGTCTACGACGCTCAGAGTGGCGAGGCTGAGCCGCGGGTGGTCGCGAAGGGGTATGGGCTGCTCGCGGAGATGATCGTGCAGCGGGCCAAGGAAGCGGGGCTTTATGTTCACGAAGCGCCGGAGATGATTTCATTGCTGATGCAGGTGGATCTCGATGCGAGGATTCCGCCGCAGCTTTATCAGGCGACCGCGGAATTGCTGGCGTGGTTGCATCGGTTGGAGAGCGGGGCTGAAGATGAAAGGCCGCATGAGGTGGGCGCTGGCGCGCAGGATGTGGTTGATGTTGTAGCGGTTGATTTGCCTGGCGGCGCTTAATAGTGGTGGTTTTGGCCCTTTGCAGGGTTGGGCTTTTTTGTCTTTGTTCTTCTGGTGTTGGCCTTTCCTTGTGTTCATGTCGGTCTATTGGCGTTGCCCCTGTGCGGGGCGGCACCTACTTTCTTTGCGGCTGCAAAGAAAGTAGGCAAAGAAAGCAGCTTCACACCGCTAATTCTGAAGCGGGTTCCCTGGCTTGGAGGGGGTAGTGGTGCATCTGGAATCGGTGCCCTCGCACATTCAATGCAAGTGACAAAGCCGTCATCCGCTCCCACTCCGCACTGCGTGCGTCGCGGACGGGTCTGCCAGGGGAACCCGTGGGTTTCGTTCGCGTAGTGGGGGCCATCGGCCGCGCCTCGGCGACACGCCGAAACACCGATGGTTTAGGAACCGGGGGTCGGCGCGCGTAGCGCCGCCGGAAGAATGACGGCCTTGTCACTGACGCGGAGTGTGCGAGGAGACGGATTCCAGATGCACCACTACCCACTCCAAGCCAGGGGACCCGCTTCAGAATTGGCGGTGTGAAGCTGCTTTCTTTGCCTACTTTCTTTGCAGCCGCAAAGAAAGTAGGTGCCGCCCCGCACAGGGGCAACGCTAATAGACCACCAAGAAATCAAGGAAAGGCCAACACCGCAGAGAACAACGACAAAGAAGCGCCACCCCGCACAGAGGGGCAACACCAAACACTTGAGATAACCACAAATAGCCCTTCTTTTCGACCCATCACCCCGCAGGCAAATCAACAACAATCACCCTAACCCTTCATCCAGGCAGCAAAGCAAACCACATGGCTACCACGACCGCCCCGCAACAAGCCGCGCCCGTCTCGCCGGGTCCCATGAAGCGCATTATCCTGATCGTCCTCATTGCGCTCATCTCCGCGGGCGCTGCCGGCGCCGGCGTGTGGTTCTTCATGGCAAAGCGCGCGCCCGTCGCCGCATCGGCCGAAGCCGCGCCCGCGCCGCCCGCCGTGCCGATCTTCTTTCCGCTCGAATCGATGACCGTCAACCTGCAATCGGACGACGGCCAGCAGCATTTCCTGCGCATCGGCCTCACGCTCAAGCTCGGCGACGCCGCCACCCAGCAGGCGCTCACCGAGCACATGCCCGAAGTGCGCAGCCGCATCCTGCTCGCGCTGTCCAACAAGCACCCCGACGACCTCGCGCCGCTCGAAGGCAAGCGCGCGCTCGCCGAGGAACTCAAGACGCTGATCACCGAGCCGACCGACAAGGGCGCCGCGCCGGTCCGCGTGCAGGACGTGCTGTTCACCGAATTCGTCGTGCAGTGACGTACCGTGACGTTGTCTAGCGCTGCCATCATCAACCGCCAAGGGACGCACGAGGAATAAGCAATGGGCCACGAAGAGTTCATGTCCCAGGAAGAGGTCGATGCTCTCCTGAAGGGCGTCACCGGCGAAGTCGACACGGAAACCGAGCAGAGCGAGCGCACGGGCGTACGCCCGTACAACATCGCGACGCAGGAGCGGATCGTCCGTGGCCGCATGCCGGGCCTCGAAATCATCAACGACCGTTTCGCGCGTCTGTTGCGCGTCGGCATTTTCAACTTCATGCGGCGCTCGGCGGAAATCTCCGTCGGCCCCGTGAAGGTGCAGAAATACAGCGAATTCACGCGCAATCTGCCGATCCCGACCAACCTGAACCTCGTTCACGTGAAGCCGCTGCGCGGCACCTCGCTGTTCGTGTTCGACCCGAACCTCGTGTTCTTCGTGGTCGACAACCTGTTCGGCGGCGACGGCCGGTTCCATACGCGCGTCGAAGGGCGTGATTTCACGCAGACCGAGCAGCGCATCATCATGAAGCTGCTCAATCTGACGTTCGAGCATTACACGGCGTCGTGGAAAAGCGTGCGCCCGCTGCAGTTCGAATACGTGCGCTCGGAAATGCACACGCAGTTCGCCAACGTCGCGACGCCGAACGAAATCGTCATCGTCACGCAGTTCTCGATCGAGTTCGGCTCGACGGGCGGCACGCTGCACATCTGCATGCCGTACTCGATGATCGAACCGATCCGCGACATCCTCTCCTCGCCGATCCAGGGCGAGGCGATGGACGTCGATCGCCGCTGGGTGCGCGTGCTGTCGAAGCAGGTGCAGGCGGCCGAAGTGCAACTGACCGCCGACCTCGCGCAGGTGCCGGTCACGTTCGAGCAGATCCTGAACATGCGCAAGGGCGATGTTCTGCCGATCAACATCCCCGAGCACATCACGGCGAAAGTCGACGGCGTGCCGGTGATGGAATGCGGCTACGGAATTTTCAATGGTCAGTACGCGTTGCGGGTCCAGAAGATGATCAGCGCAGCCGACACGATGAAGGAAAGTGGATATGAGTGACCTGAACGCAAAACCCGAGGCCGAACTGGCCGCGAGCGACCCGCAAGTGGCCGCCGGCGAACTGAGCGCCGAGGACGACGACGCGATGGCCGACTGGGCGAGCGCGCTCGCCGAGCAGAACGGCAACGCCGAAGTGAACCCGGCGGCAGCCGGCGTGTTCCAGCCGCTGTCAAAGGTCGAGCCGGCCTCGACGCACAACGACATCGACATGATCCTGGACATTCCGGTCCAGATGACGGTCGAGCTCGGCCGCACCAAGATCGCGATCCGCAATCTGCTGCAACTCGCGCAGGGCTCGGTCGTGGAACTCGACGGCCTCGCCGGCGAGCCGATGGACGTGCTCGTCAACGGCTGCCTGATCGCGCAGGGCGAAGTGGTGGTCGTGAACGACAAGTTCGGCATCCGTCTGACCGACATCATCACGCCGTCCGAACGCATCCGGAAGCTCAATCGATGAAACGCGCCGCCGTTCGCGGCATGCTCCCCGCGTCGCGCGACCTGCTGCCGCGAGCCGCGCTGGCGGTGGCCGCCGCGTCGGGCGCGACGCTC
>NZ_JAAGPQ010000147.1:0-238 GCF_017104985.1 Paraburkholderia sp. Ac-20342
GAAAAAAAAAAAAGTAAAGCACTACTCGACCATAATCATGTGTTCTAAATATAACAAAATCGAAATCGTGACATATATGTCCACCATAAGGCATTGTGTCAGCCCTGTACATCACGTCCCCGAATGCAACTAACGCCGTAACACCTGCACGTACCATACACATATCTCTTCTGGTGAAGTGATAACCGAGACTTACACTCGTTGCATGTAGCCTGCTCGACCTGGAACCGACACTCTT
>NZ_JAAGPQ010000148.1:0-9893 GCF_017104985.1 Paraburkholderia sp. Ac-20342
TCCGTGGCGCGCGGTCACGCGCACGCGGTCTCCGGCCGCGCCCGGAGACCGCGTGCGCGTGACCGCGCGCCACGGCCTCACGCTGAGCGTCGAGCCGGTCGTGCCGGTCACGCCGGCCGGCGCCCAGATAAAAGGAGAACGCTCATGATCGGTTTTACATTCGGCTTCAGCAGCATCCTGATCCTGCTTGCCGCGGCGCTGATTGCGTCGTCGGTGCGGATTTTTCGCGAATACGAGCGCGGCGTCGTGTTCATGCTCGGGCGCTTCTGGAAGGTCAAGGGCCCGGGGCTCGTGCTGATCGTCCCGGTCGTGCAGCAGGTGGTGCGCATGGATCTGCGCACGGTCGTGTTCGACGTGCCGCCGCAGGACGTCATTACGCGCGACAACGTTTCGGTCAAGGTCAACGCGGTCGTGTATTTCCGCGTGGTCGATCCCGAGAAGGCGGTGATCCAGGTCGCGCGCTACTTCGAGGCGACCAGCCAGCTTGCGCAGACCACGCTGCGCGCGGTGCTCGGCAAGCACGACCTCGACCAGCTGCTGTCGGAACGCGAGCAGCTGAACGCCGACATCCAGAAGGTGCTCGACGCGCAGACCGACGCGTGGGGCATCAAGGTGTCGATCGTCGAGATCAAGCACGTGGACATCAACGAAACGATGATCCGCGCGATTGCGCGCCAGGCGGAAGCCGAGCGCGAGCGGCGCGCCAAGGTGATTCACGCGGAAGGCGAGCTGCAGGCGTCGCGGCAACTGCTCGAAGCCGCGCAGACGCTCGCCCGGCAGCCGCAGGCGATGCAACTGCGCTACCTGCAAACGCTGACGACGATCGCCGCCGACAAGAACTCGACGATCGTGTTTCCGCTGCCGATCGACCTCGTCAGCGCGGTGCTGGAGCGCTTCGGCAAGCCGTCCGCGCCGTGAGGGTCGGATGTTCTGAGCGAGAGCCTGTCATGAAAAAACTTTCCCGTATCGAATGCGGCGTACTGCTGGCCGCCGCCTGTATCGGCACCGTGTGCGCGCCAGCCGTAGCGCAAGCCGACCCGGCGGCGCCGCCCACGCGCGCCCAGGTGCGCGCCGATCTCGCCGAGTGGCGCGCCGCCGGCTACGAACCGCTCGACTGGCTCGGCTATCCGGTCAGCGCCCAGCGCGCGGGCCGCATCGTCGCCGAGCGGCGCGCGCAGCAGCACTCCGAGGCGGCGACGGTGCACTGAGCGGCGACGATGCGCTGAGCCGTGGCGGCCGTCAGTTCGCGCTTGCGGGCCGCGGCGAGGTATCATCACGGCCCTTCGATACCCTCGCCGCCGCGCAGCCGCGGCACAGCAGCCGGAGCCCGCACCATGCCAATCTGGGTCGATGCCGACGCCTGCCCGGCCATCGTCAAGGACATGCTCTTTCGCGCGGCACGCCGTACCGGCGTGTCGCTGACGCTCGTCGCCAATACGTTTCTGCGCGTGCCGCCCTCGCCGCTGATTCGCGCGATCCAGGTGCCGGCCGGTTTCGACGCCGCCGATCAGTTGATCGTCGAGCGCGTCGCCGCAGGCGATCTCGTCATCACCGCCGACATCCCGCTCGCCGCCGCCGTGCTGGAAAAGAACGCGCACGCGCTCGATCCGCGCGGCAACTGGTTCACGCCCGGCACCATCGAGGAACGGCTGCGGATGCGCGCGATGCTCGACCAGTTGCGCGGCAGCGGCGTCGATACGGGCGGCCCGTCCGCCTTCAGCCCGCGCGACGGCAAAACGTTCGCGGGCGAACTCGATCGCTGGCTCGCGCGCAACGTGCCGCGCGGCGATGCACCATGAGGCGCGATGGTGCGCAATAACGCGCAGTGATGCGCCGACGCCACACTCGGACGGCCAATCCACCGGCTGACGGGCCCCGGCGCGCCGCGCAAGCCGCCGCGAACGCCGGAGCGCCGCCATTCGTGATTACAATTCCGCGATAACGCTGGCGCGGTGCCCGCCGCACCGCCGGGAGCCGCTGCCGCGCACGGGCCGCGCTGCCGCCCCCGCCGCGGTGAATCGAAGAAAATCGAAGCACCCGCATCAATCACAGAAACAGAAACGCCGCAGCAACGCCACAGAAACACCCGACTCACGCCGCAAACAACACCTTCAGAACGACGAGAGAGAAAAGACCCGCCACATGGACTCGATCAAACGCTACTTCGGCTTCGACGCCGTCGACACCAACCTGCGCACCGAAGTGCTCGCCGGCGTGACCACCTTCCTGACGATGGCCTACATCATCTTCGTCAACCCGGCGATTCTCGGCGACGCCGGCATGCCGAAAGACGCGGTGTTCGTCGCAACCTGCCTCGTGGCCGCGCTCGCCTCGATCATCATGGGCTTCTACGCGAACTACCCGATCGCGCTCGCGCCCGGCATGGGCCTGAACGCGTACTTTGCGTACACGGTCGTGAAGGGCATGGGCTATACGTGGCAGGCCGCGCTCGGCGCAGTGTTCATCTCGGGCTGCCTGTTCCTGATCGTCACGCTGTTCCGCGTGCGCGAGGTGATCGTCAAGGGCATTCCGCACTCGATCCGCATCGCGATCACCGGCGGCATCGGCCTCTTTCTGGCGATCATTTCGCTGAAGTCGGCCGGCGTGGTGGTCGGCAATCCGGCCACGCTCGTCACGCTCGGCAATCTGCACGACCCGCACGTCGTGCTCGCTGCGATCGGCTTCTTCGGCATCGTCACGCTCGACTATCTGCGCGTGCGCGGCGCGATCCTGATCGGCATCGTCGGCGTGACGATCCTGAGCTTTTTCTTCGGCGGCAACGAGTTTCACGGCGTCGTGTCCGCGCCGCCGTCGATCACGCCGACGCTGTTCCAGCTCGACATCCGCGCCGCGCTGTCGTCGGGCGTGCTGAACGTCGTGCTCGTGTTCTTCCTCGTCGAACTGTTCGATGCAACCGGCACGCTGATGGGCGTCGCGAATCGCGCGGGGCTGCTCGTCGAGGGCAAGATGCACCGGCTGAACCGCGCGCTGCTCGCCGACAGCACCGCGATCCTCGCCGGCTCGCTGCTCGGCACCTCGTCGACGACCGCGTATATCGAAAGCGCGTCGGGCGTGCAGGCGGGCGGGCGCACCGGCGTGACCGCCATCACGGTCGCCGTGCTGTTTCTCGCGGCGCTCTTCTTCGCGCCGCTCGCGGGCGTGGTGCCCGCCTACGCGACCGCGCCCGCGCTGCTCTACGTGTCGTGCCTGATGCTGCGCGAAATGCTCGATCTGCCGTGGGACGACGCGACCGAAGTCGTGCCGGCCGCGCTGACCGCGCTGCTGATGCCGTTCACCTACTCGATCGCCAACGGTGTCGCGTTCGGCTTCATCTCGTACGCGGGCCTCAAGCTGCTGACGGGCCAGGCGCGCCAGGTGAAGCTCGTCGTGTGGATCATCGCGGCGATTTTCCTGTTCCGTTATTTCTATCTCGGCAGCGAGTAAGGACGTCGGCGCGTGGCGGCGCGTCCGGGGCGCGGCCGCGCGTGCGAACGGGGCGGGCAGCGGGCAGCGGCCCCAGGCGGTGAACCCCGGCAGTGAAACCGGACGGGCGGACCAGACGAGCGGCCCCAAACGGGGCGCGCCACCCGGCAGCCTCGCGGCACGTCAGCCACGGTCAGGCAACTGCCGGGCAACCGCCGAGCCGCGCCCCGGCGCCACTCGCGCCCCGGCTAAGGGGCGCTTAAGCAAAGATCGACGATCGTTCTCCGAAACTGCAGCCACCCCCTGGCACCGTTTATCATCCGTTGATTCCGAAAACGACCGACTTCTCCCGAGGAGCCCCGCATGTCTTCCTATAACCGCGCGACGGACCGCTACACGAGGCCCGCCGTCTTTTTCCACTGGATCATTTTCCTGCTCGTCGCGCTCGCCTATCTGGCCATCGAGATACGCGGCCCGCGCGGCTCCGACAGCCGCGCGTTCTGGACCGGCATTCATTTGTGGGCGGGCACGCTCGTGCTCTCGCTATCGGTCTTGCGGCTGCTCTGGAAACTCTGGGCCGGCGCGCCCGAGGAAATCGAAAACACCCGGCTGCTCGCGTTCGCGGCACGCGCCGTGCACCTCGCGCTCTACCTCTTCATCTTCGTGCAGCCGCTGCTGGGCATGCTGATGCTCAACGCCGGCGGCCACCCGGTCACGCTTGCGGGAACCGGCATCGGCTTCACGCTGATCGGCGCGGATTCGATCGCCCGCCCGCTGCTCAAGGACGCGCACGAATTGCTCGGCAACGTGTTCTACGGGGTGATCGGCGTGCACGCGCTGGCGGCGATCGTGCATCACGTGATCTTCAAGGATCGCGCGCTGCGGCGGATGATCTGAGCGCGAGGCGCACAGAAACACGCTCGCCGCGATCTTGCACGGCGCGGCGTGGACAATGCTCGGGCAGCGTTCAGCAGCGCTCACATAAGCGCCCAGGCGGCGCCCAAACGGCGTCGCTCAATTGCGCCAGTTGGCCTCGTAGAAGCGCACATAGCCGCTTCTAAGCACGAGACATTGCGCCCGCGTCTCCGACAGCAGGCGGCGCGTGGCGGCCTCGATGCGGGGCCGGTGCGCGTCGAATGCGACGACCATGTCTTCGAGCCGCGGCGATAACGCGCCGAAGTGATCTTCGAGGGCTTCCGCGGTGATCATGCACTCCACCCTCTGCCCGTCGATCATCGCGGGAAACGCCAGGGTCAGTTCGCGACCTGAATATTCAGGCGCTTCGTTCGGGAATTGGATCTGCATGGGAATCACCTGGAAAATTGCCGCGCATGAGGTGATGCGGTAATGCGCGCACGGGTTGCATCCTGTCGTGTCCGCCGCTCGTTCCTCCTTGTCCCATGCAGCCGACGCGGGCCGTCACCTCGTTGCGGCAGCGAGTTCGCGGCGCGCCGAGGTGAATTGATTCACTTTAGACGAGTTCGCGCAAGGCGCAAGCCTTACCTGGGTTTTCCTTGAGATGCGTGCTGGTGGTGTGCGATTCGGTGCGCGATTCGAGGTGCCTTCAATGGGCTCCTGATGCGCATTTCGCCGCACACGCCGGTGCATGTTGCGGCGCGGTATGGCGCAACGGCAAAGAAAGGCGCGAAAACGGCGGTGAGGGCAAAACTGCGGAAACAACTGCGAAACCGGCCGCGCGATTGCGTGTAAAGTGTCGCGCTCGACCGCTCGCTGCCGCGCGCCGCCCCTCATTCGCACGATGCCCGACTCCATCCGCCCGCCTCTGGTTCGCGTCGAACCGCTCGGCCAGAGCTTCGAAGCCCCCGATTCGCTGACGCTTCTCGAAGCCGCCGCTTTCGCGAATCTGCGTTTGCCGCGTTCGTGCC
This sequence comes from Paraburkholderia sp. Ac-20342, assembly GCF_017104985.1. Taxonomy (NCBI): domain Bacteria; kingdom Pseudomonadati; phylum Pseudomonadota; class Betaproteobacteria; order Burkholderiales; family Burkholderiaceae; genus Paraburkholderia; species Paraburkholderia sp. Ac-20342. The sequence goes on from NZ_JAAGPQ010000148.1 coordinate 5,310, forward strand.
GCAATGGCACATGCCGTACCTGTCTGTGCAGGATGACGGCCGGCCGCGTGCGTTACACGATCGAATGGCCGGGCCTCAGCCGCGAGGAAAAGACCGAGGGTTATATCCTGCCGTGCGTGGCGATCGCCGAAACCGATCTCGTGATCGAAGTGCCGGACACGATCGAATTACCGGCGCGCTGAGGAGCGAGGCAGCGACTCAGCGCCTGCGGTTCAAGGCTCGTAATTCAAGGCCCGCGATTCAATACCTGTGATTCAGGGCCGGTGACTCAGCGCCCGTTGCCGAGCGCGCGGGAAATCTTCTTGTCCGTGTTGTACTGGCTCAGCGCATAGACCGACCAGATCGCGGCCGGCACCCAGCCGATCAGCGTGACCTGCAGGATCAGGCAGATGATGCCCGCGAACGGACGGCCAATCGTGAAGAACTGCAACCACGGCAGAAGGATGGCAAGCAATAGACGCATTCGGTTTTCCTGTGGGTTTTCCTGTGTTTCTATCCGTTTCTATCGTTCCGGCAAACCGCGTTGAGGCGCATTTACCACGCATTTAGCACGCATCTGCCGCTCGTTCACGGCTCATGTGCGGTATCAATCGTCGATCGGCGCAAAGCGCGGCACCTTCGCGCCGTCAAGCTCGACAAGCTCGAAAAACACCGTCGCGGGCCGGGTCCAGATCGTACCATTGGCCGCCCGGTAGACGATCATCGTGACCGTCGGATCGGATTCGAGCGTCGCCTCGCAGATCAGTTCGTAAATGCCGCCCTTGTAGTGCCGGTAGCGCACGGTATCAGTCCTCATATCGGGTTCGATCGAAACATTTGCAAGTGCGGTCCGCGTGCGTTCAAGCGCGCGTCAGCCGCCCTCTTTCAGCTGCTTCAGAATCTTGTAGACGGTCGCGCGGCCCATCGTCAGCACCGCGGCCACGTAGTTCGCCGAGCTGCGTCCGCGAAACGCGCCCTGCGCATGCAGCGCCTCGACGATTTCGCGCTTGTGCTCGCGCGTGAGCGCATTGATGCCGATCTGCCGTTCGCGCAGCCAGGTATGCAGATAGGTGTTGATGCGGTCCTGCCAGTCGTCGCGGAACAGATCCTCGGCGGGCGCGTCGGTCATCGAGCCGCCCTTGATGAACAGATCGAGCGTCGAGCGCACGTCCTCGAACACCGCAATATTGAAGTTCACGCACAGCATGCCGGCGGGCCTGCCGTCGTCGTCGAACAGGATGTTGCTCACGCAGCGCATGCGACGGCCGTCCCAGTTCAACTTCTCGTACGGGCCGATGGTTTGACCGCGCGCCGCGAAGTGCGCGTCGTCGAGCACCGACGGCGCGCCCACCTCGAGCCGCGACAGATTGTTCGCCAGATACGCGACGGTCTGATCGCGCAGATCGTGAATCACCACTTCGGCGCACGGATAGAGCAGCGCGGCGATGCCGTCGGCGATCGGCGCGTAGCGCTTGAGCAGCAGGTCTTTGACAGGCGACACGTTCTGATTGCGCATGAGATAAACGCGGGGTTCGAAGAAGGCGGCAAGGGTGCGGGCCGCGAATAGCGCAGCGATGCGGCTCGCCGAAGCCGGGCGGTAAAGCGCGCGAGCCGGCCCGGCTCGCAACGCGCCATTGTAGCGAGATGGGCCGGGCATCGCGACCGATGGCCGCCGCCGCGACATCGACGGCATGATGCCGGGTCCGCACGCCTGCGTGCAAAGCCCCGCCAGACGGGCGATGCGGGGCACATGCGGGGCGTGCGCGGAACTTTGCACTATCCAATCAGGCCCATTTAAGGCATCATATTGCAATAGTTGCATTTCGCACCCAGCAGCACTGGCAGCACCAAGCAGTCTCAAACCGGCATCTCCGCACCACCCCCGACTGTTCGACCGCCGCTCGCCGGCGATCCCGTCACCCCGGCAATGCGCCGCATGCATTCGCCGTCGCGAGTCGTACAACTGAGCGGTTCAGCTTCATGCGTCCGATGCGCGCGGCGTCCGCGCGACTTCAGCGTGTTTTTTCCGTCGAATCCGCGATTTCGCGCGGCCGCTCGAGCCATTGTCATTGAGCCTGCCCGGCCGGTTAGCCTGGCCTGTGCCAACCCTTTTTCATCGCGGCGCGCCTTCGGGGCTGCGCCGCCCGGTCCGCGCCGTCGCGCCGTACATCACGCGCGCCACGCGGATCACGCCATACAGGACACGTTGTTCATGAATCCAGCAGTCAAAACCTACAAGGGTTACGAAATTCATCCGCTCGTTTATCCGCACCGCCCGGCGGGCGCGCAGACGAGCCGCGATCCCGGCGCCGGCTACGACGCGTCGGTGCGCATCTGCCGCGTCGGCGCGAATGCGGCCGCCGACGGCCGGGTGTTCCGCCTGCAGTATCTGTTTCCGTTCGACGGCATGGGCAAGGCGCGCATCGCCTGCATGGCGCACGCCGAACGGCTCATCGACGGCCAGGTGAACGGCCAGTCGGTCGCCGATCTTTGAGCGGCCAAGGCGGCCGGCGCCATCGCAGGCACGGGCCGGCGGCGCGCTCCGGCGCGACACCCCGCCCAACCACGTATTCCAGGCCGCGTCGCCCGGTTTTGCCGGCGACCGGCTCTCTACTCATCATCCATCGACCAGGAGTTATGCATGGCGAAAGAAGAACTGATTGAACTTGACGGTATCGTCGACGAAGTGCTTCCGGACAGCCGCTACCGCGTGACGCTCGACAACGGCGTCGTGGTCGGCGCTTACGCATCGGGACGCATGCGCAAGAACCACATCCGCATTCTGGCGGGCGATCGCGTGACGCTCGAAATGTCGGTCTACGACCTGACCAAAGGCCGCATCAATTTCCGCCACAAGGACGAGCGCCCGAGCGGCGGCGCGCCCCGCCCGCCGCAGGCTGCGCGGCGGAGATAAGCTGAAGCAGCGCATGGCGCACTGCGTACCCGCAAGATGCGGCGATGCAGTGCGCGCAAGTAGCGGGAAGGCACACCTCGCACCGCATGCTGCGCGCACGGCCCCCTACCCCCCGAACACCGCCCCCAGATCCTCTGCCGCTGCGCTTCTGCGCACCTGCTCGATCACCCGCTCCTCGAGTTCCGATAGATGCTCGCGCATCGCCGCCAGCGCGGCCGGCAGGTCGCCGGCATCGAGCGCGTCGATGATGCGCGCGTGCTCGTCGGCGGAACAGCTCGAACCCTTCGACGGATCGAACAGCGCCTTGTACAGCTCGGTCTTCGCGACCAGTTGCCCGACCATGCCGAGCAGTTCGGTGCCGCCCGCGAGTTCTGTCAGCAGCACGTGAAACTGGCCGGCGAGGCGCACGGATTCGTCGATCGCACCCGTGCGCAGCGCCTTCTCCTCGCTGCGCACATGCGCACGCAGACGGCGCTTGTGAGCGGCGCTCAGCGCGCCGCACAGCGACGCGGCGATGCCCGCCTCGACGATCTGCCGCGCGCGATACACCTGACGAATGTCCTCCTCCGACGGCGACGGCACGAACGCGCCGCGATTCGCCTCAAGCACGAGCTTGCCCTCGAAGCCTAGTCGCGCGAGCACCTTGCGCAGCGCGCCGCGCGTGCAGCCGAACGCCGCCGCGAGGTCGCGCTCGACCAGTTGCGCGCCCGGCCGCAGACGGCCTTGCAGCAGCGCCGCGGTAATCGATGTGTAGATGCGCTCTTCGACGCTCGGCGCGGTGTCGTCTGTCGTGCCTGTAGCAGGCGCGGCGGATTCAGCAGGTAAAGGACGGCGGGTACGTGAGGCCATGAATTCAGTGACGGAAAAAGCGGGTAACGATGGAGCGAAGACCATGCAGAGCCGGTGTAAAGTCGGCGAGCATGGGCGATGCCGCCTTGCACGCCCGCGGCGTCCAGCCCGCGCGTAAGCGGCACCTTAGCCGCTCCTGAGCGGCAAGCCGGCATCGCGGCATCGCGGCATCGCGGCATCGCGGCATCGCGGCATCGCGGCATCGCGGCATCGCGGCATCGCCTGGCATTCTAGCGGTGGCCCATGCGAGACGCCAAGGCGCTCGCGGCTCAGCCTGCATCGCGGCTTATGCGACGGCTTATACCGGACATTCCTCAAAATGGTTAACCATTTCATGTTATTATGGCTAACCAAAAGAAAGCTTGCAGCGGTTTTTTCCGTTTCCGCGCCGGCTCGCGCCGCCCGCCCCATCGGGCTCCGGCGCACGCATGCGCCGCTGCTCGCCCGGTTCCATTCCGCGCCGCCGTTGCTCTTGTCAGGCCGCGCCGCTTTTTGCCTTCAGGTCCATCGTGAATTCGTCCTCCAGCGCCCGCTCGTCCTGCACCTCCGCGAACCACGCCAACCACGTGGTCCATGCCGCACTGACGTGGCACGACATCGTGTGGCTCGGCGCGATCGTCGTGATCGGCATCAATCTGCGGCCGTTGCTCACGTCGATCAGCCCGCTGATGACGACGATCCGCAACGCCACCGGCCTCAGCTTCTACGGCGCGTCGCTGCTGACGAGCCTGCCGGTCGTCGCGATGGGGCTCGGCGCATTCGGCGCGGCCGCGTTGACGCGCCGCCTCGGCGAAACGCGCGGCGTCGCGCTCGGCCTGCTCGCGATCGCGCTGGCCTGCGCG
>NZ_JAAGPQ010000149.1:0-9829 GCF_017104985.1 Paraburkholderia sp. Ac-20342
TTGTCGCCCGTTGCGCCGCCACGCTGCGATACGGCGCGAACCCAACGCGGCAGCGCGCGCTCGCGCAAGCCTGGCGCGGCTATGAAAACGAGGTGCTGGCGAGCGCGGCGCCGCGACATTCGGCGCGACGTGCGGCACAACGCGCGGCACAACGTGATACACCGCGCAACGCACGCGGCGCGCGGCGCGCTACCCGCAAGCTGATCGGCAAATACCGGATTCAGGCGCACTACCTCGCGCATCGCTGCTGGCTCGGCGAAACGCGTCTGCTGTCGCTCGCGCGCCGCGCGGCGGCGGCCGGCGTGCCGCTCGCCGCCATGCATGGCGCGCGCGATCCGGTGTGTCCGCGCGGCAATCTGCGGCGTCTCGGGCGCGCGGTTCCCGAGGCGCGGCTCGAATACGTGAGCGCGGCCGGTCATCTCGCGAGCGATCCCGCGCTGCATGCGCGCGTCGCGCAGGCGCTCGCCGCGATGTTCATTCCAACCGTCGAAGAGGGACGCGGCATGCGTCGTGCGGCATGAAGATCAAGGTACTCGGCTCGTCGGCGGGCGGCGGCTTTCCGCAATGGAACTGCAATTGCCGCAATTGCGACGGCGTGCGACGCGGCACGCTGAAGGCCACGCGCCGCACGCAGTCGTCGATCGCGGTCAGCGCGAACGGCGAGGACTGGCTGCTCGTCAACGCCTCGCCTGATCTGCTCACGCAGATCGCCGCCCATCCGGAGTTGCAGCCGGCTCGCCGCGCGCGCGACAGCGGCATCGCCGCCGTGCTCGTGATCGACGCGCAGATCGATCACGTGACCGGCCTGCTGATGCTGCGCGAGCGCGACACGCCGCTGCCGCTCTACGCGACCGACGCGGTATGGCAGGACCTCGGCTCCGGCTTTCCGGTCGCGCCGATTCTGTCGCACTACTGCGGCGTCGAGCATCGCCGCATCGCGCTCGACGGCGCGCCGCTCACGGTCGAGGCCCTGCGCGGCATCCGCATCGACGCGCTGCCGCTCTCGAGCAAGGCACCGCCCTATTCGCCGCACCGTCACGCGCCCGAGCGCGGCGACAACATCGGGCTCGTGCTGACGAACCTGCAATCGGGCCAGCGCGTGTTCTACGCGCCGGGCCTCGGCGCGATCGAGGAACACGTGCTCGCGGCGATGCGCGAGGCCGATCTGCTGCTCGTCGACGGCACGCTATGGACCGGTGACGAAATGATCCGCCTCGGCCTGTCGAAGAAAACCGCCGCCGACATGGGGCATCTGCCGCAGACCGGCGCGGGCGGCATGATCGAAACGCTGGACTCGCTCGACGCGCATCGCCCCAGCCAGCGCGGCGCGCGGCGCAAGGTGCTGATCCATATCAACAACACGAATCCGATTCTCGTCGAGGACGGTCCCGAGCGCCGTGTGCTCGGCGAGCATGGCATCGAAGTGGCTTATGACGGCATGAGTTTCGAACTGTGAAGCCTGCGACTGCGCGCGAGTGCAGGCGGGTGCGCAGCCGCAGCGGCAATGACGAATGCAAGGCAATGCGGTAACGAGGCGCGGCAGTGAACGACCATAAAACAAACGGAGACGGCATGAACGCGAAGGACATCCACGACACGACAACAGCCCCACGCGATGCGATTGCAACGGCAACCTTGGGCGCCGACAAGCCCGCCTGGAGCCACGAGGCATTCGAGGCGCAGTTGCGCGCGAAAGGCACCGCGTATCACATTCATCATCCGTTCAACGTGAAGATGAATAGCGGCGGCTGTTCGCGCGAGCAGATTCGCGGCTGGGTCGCGAACCGTTTCTACTATCAGATCAATATTCCGCTCAAGGATGCGGCCGTGCTGTCGAACTGCCCCGATCGCGACACGCGCCGTCGCTGGGTGCTGCGGATTCTCGACCATGACGGCTACGACGGCGCCGAAGGCGGCATCGAAACCTGGGCGCGTCTCGCGGATGCGGTCGGCCTCACGCGCGACGAACTGTGGTCGCTCGAACACGTGACGCCAGGCGTGCGCTTCGCCGTCGATGCCTATGTCAATTTCGCGCGCCGCGCGCCGTGGCAGGAATCGGTCTGCTCGTCGCTGACCGAGATGTTCGCGCCGCAGGTGCATCGCGACCGGCTCGCAAGCTGGCCCGAGCATTACCCGTGGATCGACGCCGAGGGCCTCGCCTATTTCCGCTCGCGCATTTCGCTCGCGCAGCGCGACGTGCAGCACGGGCTCGAAGTCACGCTCGCGTATTTCACGCGACGCGAGCAGCAGGAGCGCGCGCTCGAAATCCTGCAATTCAAGCTCGACATTCTGTGGACCATGCTCGACTCGATCGAGAAGGCGTTTCCGCAATGAACGACTCGACACGCGCAGAGAGCGCCACCGAAGCATCGACACAAAGCGGCAGCGAAGCCGCCCTGCCGCTGACGATTGCAAAGCCGTTCCGTCTGCAATGGGAAGCCGCGCAGAACGCGCACGTGCTGCTCTATCCCGAGGGCATGGTGAAGCTCAATCAGAGCGCCGGCGAAATTCTCAAACGCTGCGACGGCACGCGCGACCTCGACACGCTGATCGCCGAACTGGAACAGGCGTTCAACGCGACCGGAATCGGCACCGAGGTACGGGCTTTCATCGCCGACGCGCACCGGCGCGGCTGGCTGGAGTAGCGCGATGACCGATCTTTCGCAACCCTCGGTGCAGCCCGCTGCACAACCCGCCGCCGGGCCCGGCGCGCAACCCGGCCACAGCGCCGCCAGCGTGCCGCCGCCGCTCTGGCTGCTCGCCGAGCTGACCTATCGCTGCCCGCTGCATTGCGCGTTCTGCTACAACCCGCTCGACTACACCGACCACCATCGCGAACTCAGCACCGCGCAATGGCTCGACGTGCTGCGCGACGCGCGCGCGCTCGGCGCGGTGCAGCTCGGCTTTTCGGGCGGCGAGCCGCTGGTGCGCGACGACCTCGAAGTGCTCGTCGAGGAAGCAAACCGGCTCGGCTTCTACACGAACCTCATCACCTCCGGCGTCGGTCTCACCGAGCAGCGTCTCGGCGCACTGAAGGCCGCCGGGCTCGATCACATCCAGTTGTCGTTCCAGGATTCGACGCAGGAACTCAACGACTTCCTGAGCAGCACACGCACGTTCGAACTAAAACAGCGCGTCGCCGCCGCGCTGAAGCGGCACGGCTTTCCGATGGTGATGAACTGCGTGCTGCATCGCTATAACCTGCCGCATGTCGACAAAATCATCGAGATGGCGCTCGCGCTCGGCGCCGAATATCTCGAACTCGCGAACACGCAGTACTACGGCTGGGCGCGCGAGAACCAGGCGCAACTGATGCCGGCGCGCGAGCAGCTCGAAGAAGCCGAGGCGGTGGTTGCGCGCTATCGCCGCAAGCATGGCGAGCGCTGCAAGATTTTCTTCGTCGTGCCCGACTACTTCGAGACCCGCCCGAAGCGCTGCATGAACGGCTGGGGCGCGGTGTTTCTCGGCGTCGCGCCCGACGGCGCCGCGCTGCCGTGCCACGCGGCACGCGGCCTGCCCGGCCTCGCGCTGCCGAACGTGAAGGACACGCCGCTGCGCGAGATCTGGTACGACAGCGACGCATTCAACCGCTTTCGCGGCCTGAGCTGGCTCAAGGAACCGTGCCGCAGTTGCGAGGAAAAGGAGCACGACCTCGGCGGCTGCCGCTGCCAGGCCTATCTGCTCACGGGCGACGCGGCCAATGCCGACCCCGTGTGCGACAAGTCGCCGTTTCACGAGCAGGTGGTCAAGGTCGTGCAACGCGCGGCGTCGGCAGCCGGGGCGGAGGCAATCGCCGCGCGCGAGCAGCCGATCCTGTTTCGCCACGACGCCAACTCGCGCAGGCTCGCGGCCGCAGCCCGCGAGCCCGGCGGCGACCACGGAGCACAACCATGACGACCGACCTGATCTCCGTTCTGCTCGTCGACGACCATGCGGTCGTGCGCGAAGGCTACCGGCGGCTGCTCGAACTGAATTCCGACGTCGAGGTCTGCGGCGAGGCCGCCGATGCTGCGCTCGCTTATCAGCGCTTCTGCGCGCTGCGGCCCGACGTGGTCGTGATGGACGTGTCGCTGCCCGGCGCGAGCGGCATCGAGGCGATGCGGCGCATGCTCGCGCGCGAGCCCGACGCGCGCGTGCTGATCTTCAGCGTGCATGAGGACTCGATCTTCGTGCGCCGCGCGCTCGATGCCGGCGCGCTCGGCTACGTGACCAAGGCCAGCGCGCCCGACGTGCTCGTCGAGGCGGTGCGCTCGGTCGCGCGGCGCGCGGGTTATCTGAGCCCGGACATCTCGCAGGCGCTCGCGATGCGCAACGCGTTCAACGAGGGGCCGCCGGGGCGGCAGTTGTCGGCGCGCGAGTTCGAGGTGCTGCGTCTGCTCGTGCAGGGCTATACGCTGCCGAGCATCGCCGAGAAGCTGGGCCTAAGCCAGAAGACGGTGGCGAACCATCAATCGGTGATCCGCCAGAAGTTCGGCGCCGACAACGGCGTGCAGCTCGCCCAGATGGCGAGCCGCCTCGGGCTTCAGTTCACGGGCTCGGCCAGCCCCGCGTGAGCGGGCACGCGCGCGCAGAACAGAAAACCGCCCTGCGGCTCGCTCGCCACGTGGAATTCACCGCCGAGCGCCTCGACGCGCTCGCGCATGCCGATCAGCCCGAGCCCCACGCGCGGCTTCGTCAGATCGACGCCGGGGCCGTCGTCGGCCATCGTCACGACGATCTCGTCGATCCGGCCTGAAGTGCTACCCGCGCTACCCGCACCGCCTTCGCCACGTTCGTCGCCTTCGACACCTTCGCGCGGCGCGCGCACCATGAACAGCTCCACCCGCGAGCGGCGCGCGAACTTCGACACGTTGGTCAAGCCTTCCTGCACGAGCCGATACAGCGTGATGGTCAGCGCATCGCTCAAGCCGCTGAAGTCCCCTTCGATGGTCACGGAAAACGACGCCTCGGGCAGCCGCTCGCGCCAGCCGTCGACGCAATGTTCGAGCGCACTCGGCAGGCCGAATTCGTCGAGACCGATCGGCCGCAGGCGGCGGATCATGCCGCCGATCTCGCGGTACACGTGGCTCGCGCTTTGAATCAAGCCGAGCGACACGCGATGAATCTCCGGCTCGCGCTCCTTCGCGAGATCGCGGATGCGCGCGGCGTCGAGCGAGATCGCATTGAGGTACTGGCCCAGTTCGTCGTGCAGTTCGCGTGCCATATGGCGGCGCTCGCGTTCCTGCACCTGCAGCGCCTGATTCGCGAGTCGCCGGTTGTCGGCGAGCAGCCGTTCGGCCTGCTCTTCGAGCCTGCGCCGATAGCTCAACTCGCGACGCGCCTCGCGATAGCGGCGCCATGCGAACCACACGAGCCCGATCGACAGCACGAACAGCGTGCCCGGCAATTCGTCGAGCTGGAAGCGCTCCATGCCGCGCGTGAAGCGGTAGGCCTTCTCGCTGAGATCGAAGGTTGCGCCGAGCACGGCCGCCAGCACGGTCACGGCGACGACCCATGCGAGATCGCGGCGGATCGTCGAATGCGGCGGCGGGCGGCCAGCGGAAGATGAAGGGATCGGGTCGCTTGACATGACACTTGCATTCTACCCAGCGCGATCGCGCGCGACCGATTTTTGCGCAGGTTTTGGGAAGCCTTCCCCGCCAGATCGGGAAAAGCTCCCGCGCGCCTTACAGGCGCGTATGCCAGGCTTGACACAGACTTCAAAGAACGCGCCGCGCGCGCACCGATAAAGCCGACAGGAGACATAACGATGAGCCTGCGATCCCTGGCACGCCGCAAACGCCGCTTCGAACGGCGGGCCGGCATCACCCTCTGTTTCGGCGGCGCGCTCGCCGCCTTGTCCGCGAATGCGTGGGCGCAGGCCGAGGCGCCGGTCGCGGCATCGGCTGCCGCCGGGTCTGCTACATCCGCTGCGTCCGCCGCAACCGTGGCAACGCCCGCCGCCGGCGACAACGCCACCGCCAACACCGCTGTGGCAACGCCCACCACGACCCTCGCGCCGATCGTCGTGGTCGGCACCACGCCGCTGCTCGGCATCGGCACGCCGCTCACGCAGGTGCCCGCCAACGTGCAGACGGTCCACGCCGCCGACCTCGAACGGCAGCGGCGTCAGACGCTCACCGATTACCTCGCGGCGAACCTGCCGAGCGTCAGCATCGCCGATGCGCAGGGCAACCCGTATCAGATGAACCTGACCTATCGCGGCTTCACCGCCTCGCCGCTGCTCGGCACGCCGCAGGGGCTGTCGGTGTTCGTCGACGGCGTGCGCGTGAACGAGCCGTTCGGCGACGTCGTGAACTGGGACCTGCTGCCGCAGCAGGCGATCAGCACGATGCAGCTGATTCCGGGCTCGAATCCGACCTACGGCTTCAACACGCTCGGCGGCGCACTCTCGATCACGACCAAGAACGGCAAGGACAACCCGGTCGGCGAGGCCGAGATATCGGGCGGCTCGTGGGGCCGCAAGGCCGCGCAGATCGAACAGGGCGGCACGATCGGCCAGAACCTCGACTACTACTTCACCGCCAACGCCGCCAACGACAACGGCTGGGCCGAGCAGAACGAGAGCCGCGTCCGCCAGGCGTTCGGCAAGCTGCGCTATACCGACGCGAATACGACGCTGTCGCTATCGGGCGGTGCCGCCGACAACGACCTGCACGGCACGCAGACCATTCCGCGCTCGTTCCTCGGCAATCCGAAGCAGCCCTACACGTATCCCGACCAGAACCAGAACACGGTCGGCTACCTGACGCTGTCGGGCGACCACTACTTCAACGATCACGTCGAACTGAGCGGCAATGCCTATTACCGGCACTTCCGCAACACGAATACGAGCAGCAACGTCAACAACGACTACGGCTCGGTGGAAGACGATGGCGACGTCAATACGCTGCAGGCCACCAACGAGAGGTCGGTCGTCGCGACCGACAGCTACGGCGCGAGCCTGCAACTGACGCTGCTCGGCAAGCTCGGCGGCATGGAGAACCAGTTGATCGCGGGCATGGCGGTGGACGCCGCCAATTCGCGCTTCACGCAGGCCTCGCAGGACGCGGCCTTCACCGACTCGCGCGCGACGATCGGCATCGGCGATTTCGAGCAGGAGACCTACGCGAAGACGCACAACACGAGCTACGGCATCTATCTGTCGGATACGCTGTCGCTGACACCGCACTGGTCGCTCACGCTCGCGGGCCGCTACAACTGGGCCGAGGCCACGATCGGCGACGAAAGCGGCGAGCAGCCGAACCTGAACGGCCACCATACGTTCTCGCGCTTCAACCCGGCGGTCGGCATCAACTGGAATCCGACGCGGGCGCTGACGGCCTACGCGAGCTACAACGAGGGCATGCGCTCGCCGACCGCGATCGAACTCGCCTGCGCCGATCCGAACGCGCCGTGTTCGCTGCCGAACGACTTCATCTCCGACCCGTCGCTCGAACCGGTCATTTCGAAGACCTTCGAAATCGGCGCGCGCGGCAAGCTCGGCGCGAGCACGACGTGGAGCGCCGCCGCCTACACCACGACGCTCGACAACGACATCCAGTTCATCAGCAGCAACGGCGCGGGCAGCTCGCTCGGCTTTTTCCAGAACGTCGGCCGCACGCGCCGGCAAGGCGTCGAACTGGCCGGCCAGACGCAGCTCGGTCCGGTCACGGTGACCGGCAGCTATAGCTACGTCGACGCGACCTACCGGTCGAGCTGGACCGAAAGCAGCCCGAGCAATTCGAGCGCGGACGACGACGGCAACATCACCGTCAAGCCGGGCAATCACATTCCGGGGATTCCCGCGACGACGGTCAAGCTGCGGCTCGACTACGCGGCCACGCCGAAATGGCGCATCGGCACGAACCTCACCTGGCGCGGCAGCGTCTACGCGCAGGGCGACGAAAACAACCAGGACGCGAACGGCAGGATTTCCGGCTACCTGCTGATCGACATGGACACCGCGTATCAGGTGACGAAGCAGGTACAGGTGTTCGCCTCGGTGACGAACCTGCTCGACAAGCGCTATGCGAGCTTCGGCGCGCTCGGCCAGAACTTCTTCACCGGCCCCAACAATACGTTCAACGGCGCGAACCCGGTCAACGAGCAGTTCGTCGGGCCGGGCGCGCCGCGCGGCTTCTGGGTCGGGATGCGCTATGCGTGGAAGTGAAGGTGTGGGGTATTGAGGCGTGGCCGCCGCGTGGCTGCTCGTCGTAGTTGTAGCGAGCGGCCGCGCGGGTTGGATCATGCGTCGCGGCGAATGGAAGCAGTCGGCTGGCGGCTAAGCGCATCCAAATGCATCGAAGCACATCGAAACGCGGCGGCGCCCGCCTGCAAACGAGCGCCGCCGCGCAAGACCGGCCGGTCAGTGCGATTCGATCGAGCCGTCGCTATGCGGATACGTGACGATGCCCCATGCGAGCGGCAGATCACCGATCTGCTTGAGCGGCTGATAGCTCTTCGCATCGAGCACGTAGACCGCGTCGGAGCGCCCGCACGCGACCATCAGCTTCGAGCCGTCCGGCGTGAAACTGAAGTGCCAGCAGCGCTGGCCGACCGGCACGTCGGCAATATGCTCGTAGGTGTGGCCGTCGAACACCTGCACGGCCTTGTCGCGCGCCGCCGCGACGAACAGCCGGTTGCCGTCGGGGCCGAACGCCACGCCATAGGGGCCGAGCTTGGTGTCGACGGTCTTGACCACGTCGAACGTGTGCGCGTCGAGCACGACGAACTTGCTCAGCGACTCCAGCGTGACCACGTAGTACTTGCCGTCGGGCGACAGCCGGATGCCGCGCGGCCGGCCGCCCGCCGCGAGCTTCACGGTCCTGACCGGCGCGCCGGTGCGCGCGTGATAGACCGATACCGTGTCGTCGCCTTCGTTCGTGACGAGCATCGTCTGACCGTCGCGCGAGAACTCGATGCCTTCGGTTTCGTGGCCGCTCGTCACCGAGCGGATCACTCGCCAGTCTTTCATGTCGACGATCGCGATCTCGGCGGGCGGCTTGTTGGCGTCGTCGTCATCGTTCGCGCCGGGCTTGTCGCCTGGTTTGCCGTCCGCCTGCGCTCCCGGCGGCCCGCCGCTCTCGCCCGGTTCGTAGGTCACGTACGCATAGCCGTTGTGCACCCGCACATACTCGGGGTTCTTGCCGATCTTCACGCGCTTGACGACCTTGCCCGTGGCGGTGTCGATCACCGCGAGGTCGCCGGTGTTCTTGTTGGCGACCAGCAGGCGCGTGCCGTCCCGGTTCAGGCTCAGGCCGCGCGGGCCGTCCGCGCCGACCGGAAAGGTCTGCGCGAGCGTCATCTGATCGAGGTCGATCACGCCGACGCCGGCCTTCTCGCTCGTCACGTAGGCAAGCGGCGCGGCCGCGGCATACGCGGCGCCCGTACCGAGCGCGAACGCGACGGCCAGCGCGATGGAACGGCAGGGTTTTCTGGTGAGGATAGGTGTCTCCGGCATTGTGGTACTCCGTGGTGAAATCGCTGTGCCGCGATGGCGCGCGTCATCGATTCAAAGTACCGCACCGGGCGATTGTTTGACAACGCAATCGGGCGGGAGAATTTCCCGAATTGCTCGGCGCCGGCGCGCAGCCGGTTCTAAAACGCGGGGCGCGAGAGGACAATGAACGCGGAGGTGGCAGCGATGTTGCAAGCCGTCATGGCAAACCCCGCGAACCGCGGCAACGCGATGAATTCAGTGACGAATTCCGCGCCGGACTACCGGCGTGCCGCGCTCGTGCTCGGCGCCGTGATCGTCGCGCATCTGATGCTGCTCGCGTTGACGCTCGCGGCGCGCAACAGCATGGTCGAGCGCCGGGTCGAGCCGCGCACGATCACCGCCGTGTTG
>NZ_JAAGPQ010000150.1:0-9501 GCF_017104985.1 Paraburkholderia sp. Ac-20342
TGTTTGCGCGACGCCACGAACAGGCCGCGCACTTCGCGCGCCGAGGTCAGAAAGAGGCCGCGCATCACGACCCCCGTGACCGACTGCGGACACTGCCCCGCATACGCGAGCGCGAGCGCCGCGCCCCATGATCCGCCGAGCACGCCCCAGCGCGCGAAGCCGAGCCGCGCGCGAATCGCTTCGAGATCGGCGATCAGATAGCCGGTGCTGTTGTGGCGCACGCTGCCGTGCGGCGTCGAGACGCCGGTGCCGCGCTGGTCGATCAGCACGACGCGAAAGCGGCTCAGATCGAAGAGCCGCAACACGCCCGGCTGACTGCCGCTGCCGGGGCCGCCGTGCAGCACCGCGACCGGCACGCCATCGCGCGCGCCCGCCACCGCGTACCACACGCGATGACCGTCGCGCGTGCGCAGCGTGGCGCTTTCGAGCGGCGCCGCCGCGTGCTGCGAGGCAGGGCGCGTCGCGCGATGTGTCGGACTGCGCGTCGAACTACCCAGCATCGTCGTCATGGCCGCATCCTCGCGAGCAGGTTGTCGCGATCGATCCACTGATGCTTGAGCGCGCCGGCCACGTGCAGCACGATCAGCGCGATCAGCCCATAGCCGATGAACCCGTGAATGCCGAAGAACAGCTCGCGCAGATGCGGATCGTCCCAGCCCCACTTCGGCAGCAGGATGCCCCAGAAGCGCGTGCCATAGCGATTGAACGACGAGCCGAGATAGCCGGCGAGCGGCATCGCGACCATGCCGACGTATAAAAGACCCTGCGTAGTGCGCGCGGCGGCGCGTTGCCACGCTGGCATCGGCGGCAGGGGTGGCCGGTGAAGGACAGCCCGCGCCACGATGCGCAGAAGCACCAGCAGGAAAACCGTCAGTCCGAGCGACTTGTGCAGGTTCAGCAGCGTCGCTTTGACCGGCAAACCCTTCGGCAATCCGACCATATAGAGGCCGAGCGCGAGCAGGCCGATGATGCCGAGCGCGATGAGCCAGTGCAGCACGATCAGCAGGCCCGCATAGCGGGTGCCGCCGGCGTTTGCGTTCGGAGAATCCGTTGTCGTCATGCTGTCTTCACTCCCGTGCAAGAGGCTTGCTTGTCGAGGCGACTGCTGTCGAACACCGTTTCACTGCCATCGATCGACGCGGCGTGCGGCCTTATCCGGCGATCAGTATTTCGCCCCTGCCGTCGACGGCGAGATCGCCCGTGTAGCGGACCGGCAGACGCTGCGCGCGCCACTGCGAAAACGGCGCGATTTCGTTGGCGAGACTGCGCACGAGCAAGGACCAGAATACGTCGAACCCCTGGCCGCCGTTCGTGAAGGTCGGCGGCAGCCGGTGCGCCGGCCGGCGCGCGAGCAGCAAGGTGCCGCGCCTCATTCCATAGGCATAATGCGGGCCCAGTTCGCCCGCCACGCCGACGGTGCCGGCCACCAGCCGCGAGGCCGCGAATTCTCCCGCGTTGCCGCCGACCAGCACGAGGCCGCGCCGCATGCGGTCGGCGAGCCGCGCGCCGGCGTTGCCGCGAATCGTCAGCGTGCCGCCGCTCATGCCTTCCATGTCGCCGGTCAGCGCACCGGCGACGAAATCGCCGCTGTCGCCGTTCACCGTGAGCCGGCCGCCGCGCATTTCGCAGCCGGTGAAGTGGCCGGTGTCGCCGTCGATCCGTAGTTCGCCGCCGCTCATCCTGAAGCCGCAGTAGTCGCCGGCCGAGCCCCGCAGGACGAGCCGGCCGCCGTCCATTTCCGCGCCGAGGCGGTCGAGCCAGCGAGCCGCGCCGTCGATGACGAGTGTGGGCGCGGCGTTGCTGTTGCTGTCCGGCGTTGCGGGCAGTGCCGTTTCCGCAGGGGATTGCGAAGTCGTGTATTCATCGCGTAGAACCTCGAACATCTCGCCGACCCTGCAACTCTCGTTGCCGCCCGCCAGCACGATGTGCTCGATCTCGGCCACGCTCAGGCTCGCCAGCGTCGCGGGCCGCAGTGCGGCGGCATCGACGCGAAAACCGGGCGGCGTTTTGAGGCGCAAGGTGGTCGTACTCATGCGGGCCCCCTGTCGAGCCCGGCCGCGAGCGCATGCAGATGGAAGTGATACGGCCCGAGCTTGCCGCCATAGTTGCCCGCCGAAATCCGCAGCACCCCGGCCGCGCGGCCGAGCTCGCAGGCCGCGTCGATCCCGGCCGTCATCGCCGCGCCGACGTCGGCGTCGGTCAGGCCGTCGATCACGATCTCCAGCACGCAGCCCACTTCCGCGCCGAGTTCGCTATGCGACGACAGCCCAATCAGCGTCGGACAGAACGCGTCGTTGGTCGAGGCGCTCGCGCCCGCGTAGCGGGAGCCGACTTTCGACCCCGAGCGGACGATGCCGCCCGGGAACGGCATGATGACGTTCGGCAGCCGGCGCATCGCCGTGACGGCCGCTTCGGCGGCGGCGAGCGCGGCGTCCTGGTCGCGCGCGAGCAGCAGCAGGTTGCCGCCGCCGACCGCCTTGACGGTCGCCGCCGTGTCCTCGCAGACGAACTCGCCGTCCATCACCGGTACGCGCCAGTAGCGCGTGGGTCCGTTCCCCGTGTCGAGCATCTTGGCGATCTGCCAGCCGTCGCCGAAAAAGCGCAGCCCGCTGCCGAGCGGCGCGCGATCCGAGAGCGGCGCGCGGCTCGTGGCGGGATCGATGCCGCCGAACACGGCCGTGCTTGGGCAGGTGAGCACGCATTGGCCGACGCGCCGGCCGATCTGCTTCGCCAGCTCCTTCGACGACACCGCGAACAGCAGCACCGCGACGCCGGGCCGGCCATCGGGCGTTGCGTCGGGTGCGAGCGTGCGCTCGATGCCGGCCTCGCAGCCGCAGCCGATCACCGAGGTCGCGAAGCCCGCCAGCGAGTTCGCCGCGTGCATCGCCCAGGTGGGCGTGTGGGCCGTGATGACGAGCCGCGTCGCCTTCATCGGAAACGCTTCGGCAAAGGTCGCGTCGATCGCGGTGCCGTTGATGGCGAGCGCGGCCGGGGCGCTCGTCGCGGACGCATCGGTTAGGTTGGCTGGCACGTCTGACATGGCTCGCCCGTCCCTCAGCCGTCGACCAGACATTCGACGGGCAACAGCCGCCCGCCGCGGCAGCAACTGCACACTTCGTCGTCGCTGATGGCGGCATGCGCGAAGTTGCTCGCGAGGTTCGTGTCGCTGTACGCGCGCACGGTCTTTTCGATGCCGCGATCGAAGTCCGGCGTGACGAAATGGATGCCGCCGGTCGGCGTCGCGACGAGCGTGCCGTCGCGCGCGACCAGCTCGCCGTCCTTGAACACATAGGCCGGCGACGTGAACATCCGCTCGCGGTCCGGCTCGTCGCGATAGACGGCGATGTCGGCCGCCGCGCCCGCGCCGAGATGGCCGCGGTCGCGCAGGCCGAGCAGCCGCGCGGGACCGGCGCGCGTGATGATGGCGATCTCGTACAGCGAGAACTCGCGCGTAAGTTCGGGCAGCGCGCTCGCGACCTGCGCCTCGGGATGCAGCTTCGCCAGTTGCGCGTCGCGAAACGTCTTGTCCATCAGCAGGCGGATCAGATGCGGGTAGCTCGTGAACGGGCCGCCGTTCGGATGATCGGTGGTCATCGCGACGCGCCACGGATCGTCGACGAGCAGGAAGATTTCGAGGCCGATGATCCACTGCAGCGCATTCACATAGCTCTGCTCGCGATAGCGGAACGGCACGACGCCGCAGCCCGCGTCGCATTCGATATCGCCGACCACCCACTTGTGCGGCCGCGCGAGCGGCGTGTTGCGGAACTGCATCATCGTGTCACCCGAGGCCGTGACGGTCTGTCCGAAGATGATCTGGCCGACGTCGATCGAGACGTTCGGCCGCGCGTTGACGGCCTCGGCAATCTGCCGCGCGCCCGACGAAAACTTCTGCGGCCCCTCGGTGCCGTAGCTGTGAAACTGGATATGCGTCAGATGGATCGGCAGGCCGTCGGCGGCGTCCATCGTCGCGATCGTCGAGGCGAGATTGCCGGGCACGCCGAGATTGCTCGCATGCACGTGCAGCGGATGCGGCACGCGCAGCTCGGTCAGCGCGCGCGACAGCGTATGCAGCACCTCGCGCGGCGTAATGCCGTAGTGCGTGTGCGCCTCGTCGATATCGAGCGAGCGCTGGTTGAACTTGAAGGCCGAGATGCCGCCCGGGTTGACCACTTTCACGCCGAGCGCCTTGCTCGCGTGAATCGTCCAGCCGATGTAATCGCGCAGCCGCTCGAAGTCGTCGCGCGCGGCGAGCATTTGCAGAAACAGTTCGTCGTTGCCGAGCATCACGTAGGCGCCGTGATCGATGATCGGCGTGTCGCCCATTTCGAGGTGCGTGTGGCGCGCGTTGGACGGCATCATGGCCGGCTCGAACGCGGCCGTGTAGCCCATTTCGGCGTAGCGGTAGCCGGTCGCGAGCGTGCCCGGCGCGCAGACGCCGCACGAGGGCAGCCGCAGATAGCGGCCCGCGTCGTCCTGCACCGCTTCATAGACGGCGTCGCGAATCGGATCGGCGCGATGGTCCTCGGGCAGCAGCAGGCGCGACAGGTTGGTCTTGCCGCCGCCGATATGCGAATGCATGTCGATGCCGCCCGCCATCACGATCATGCCGCTCGCGTCGTATTCGCGATCGACGGGCGTATTGGCTGCGATGCCATCGACGATGCGGCCGTCGCGGAACAGCAGATCGCGGCGCTCGCCGTTCACCTGGTGGACCGGGTCGAACAGCGTGCCGCCTTTGAGCCGGACGAGGGTCATGAATGGGCCTCGCCGGGGTGCTGGGCGTGCGTGTGCGCGGTTGGCGGAATGCCTGGCCGAGCCGCCGATAGCGCCCGCAAGCGTTCGCTCAATTGCGCGGCCATTTCCGCGACCGAGGCGAGGGCCGCGCCGCGCGCGGCCCTCAACGGCATCACGACCGAGCTGTCGACGCGAAACAGATGTCCGTTGCCGTCGATGCCCGGTGTCGCGACTGGCACGAACACGGTATTCGCGCCGCGCGCCTTCGCCGCATCGGCGAGCGCCGGATGGCCGAGCACGATCAGCGGGACGGCCGGATCGAGCGAGGCGGGCCAGGCGTGCGGCGCGAAGCTCGCGATCCAGAGCAGCGCGTCGGCTTCGCGCTCGGCCAGCAGCCTGCCGGTGCGATAGCGGTACGGATCGTGATCGAGCGGCGCGGTGCCGGCGACTCGCGCGGGCATCGCGACGCGCGTGCGCAACGGCAAGCCGCTGAGCCAGGTCATCGTCTGATTGACCGTCAGCGCGCCATCGTCGCCGCCGAGCGCGAGACACGCGGCGCGGCTCGTGCGGTTCGCCGTCTTGACGATGCGGTTCAGCGCCTCGATCAGCAGCGCCGCATGCGGGCCGGGCAGGGCGGCCGGTTCATAGACGATCACCGTGTAGCGTGCCGCGGCGATGCGGGCCTGGAGTGAGGCGAGCGTCGCGGCTGGATGCGCGTGACTGCCGCTGTCGTTCGTGTGTTTATCGTCGGCGTTCCTGTTGCTGACGTTGGCCTCGTCGCGATCCAGCACAGCCGCTTCGCGGCCCTCGGCGAGCGCGGACCATAGCGCGAGCGTGTCGAACGAATCGGCGTTCACGAGCAGCGTTTCGATGCGCGTATGCGCGAAGCCCTCGGCCGCCGGGTCTGCCGCGCAGCCGACGAAGACCAGTTCGCGCGCGAGATCGGTGTTCGCGAGCGTGCGCGTGAAAAAGCGCGGATAACGCCGCGACGGCTGGCAGCCGAAGAACACCAGCAGATCGGCGCGCGCACGCACTTCGGAGAGCGTCGTGAAGAACGAGCCGCGATCCTGCAAGGCGAGCGTCGCCGGCGTCAGCGCATCGCCATGCAGATGATCGAGCATCGCGCCGCAATCGGCCGCGAGCGCGTAGAGCGCGCGGGCGCCCGCGACGTCGGTGGAGAGTCCGCCGAACAGCGGCCGGCGCGCGTTCGCGAGCCGTTGCGCGGCGAGCGCGAGCGCGGTATCCGTGTCGGCCTCGTGGCCGTCGACGACGCTGCGGCATGGCGCGTCGCCCGCGCCGTAACACGCGAGCGCTTGCGTCAGCCGTGCGCAGTCGGCGTGCGGCACGCCGAGCGTGCCGTCATCGTGCGAATCGGCGCTGAGGTCGTCGCAGAGCAAAGGACAGAACGGGCAGACCCAGTCGCGCGTGATCGTCGCGGCGCGCGCACCGGTCGTGTCCGGTGCGTTCGTGCGCGAAGCCGATGGATCGTTGGGGGACAGGTGCATGGCGCACTTTTAGCAAGCTCCATGCCGATTGGCGCAATGCCGTCGCAACGATGGGGCCACGGTAGGACAACGACATCGCACGCGCTGCCGGTCCGATGGGCGCGCACGGTCGTGCGCCTTTGTGTTGGGCGGATCGCGAGTCCGAATGGGCTTCACACGGCCCGCGTCGAACCAGCCGTGGAGCGCGTGCGCCGAAGGGCCGCCGCGAGCCCGCTGCGCCGTACAGGTTGTGTGCCGTGCTGGAGCAGAGTGTCACGCGCGCCATGCCGCCTATGCGCTTCGCTGACATTCGTAGGTTGCCGGCCGCGTGGCATGGAAATTGTATGGACAGCCTACGCGTGCCCGGCCGGCGCGGCGCCGATCTGCCGGTCGTGCAGCGCCGAGGCGACGAGCCAGGCGGTCGCGCCGGTGTCGATCGCGGCGCTCAGGTCGGCGCGATGGCGGATGCCGCCCGCGCCGATCACCGTGGTCTGCGCGGCGGCGCGTGCGCGGATGCGTTCGAAGGTGGCGAGATCGGGGCCGGCGTAGCTGCCGACCTGATCGAGCGTCATCGCGATCACGCGCGACGGCCACCAGGCCGACGAGCGATCGAGTTCGGCGGCCGCGAGCAGTTGGCCCGCGCGATGGTCGAGCGAGAGGATCGGCGCGAGGCCGGCCGCCTGCGCCGAGTGCAGAGCATGGATGTCGCGCAACGACTCGGTGCCGAACACGGGCACGAGCGTCGCGAGCGGAGTGGGCGCGGCATGATCGACGGTCTGGCCATCATGTCGATCGACGGCCTCGATGCGTTCGAACATCTCGCGCATCGAGGCGTAGTCAGCGAAGCCGGCGTCGAGCCAGAGGTCGATGCCGGGCAGTGCGGCCCGCAAGGCGGCGAGCGTCGACACATGCGCGCCGCGTTGCAGGATGGCGCCGAGATCGGCGATGTAGAGCGTGCGCGCGCCGCTGGCCGCGAGCAGCGCGCGGGCGATGGCAAGCGGCTCGCTGGCCGCGCAGAGGCGGGACTCGATGGGCCGGTAGGCGGTTCGCTCGCCGCGCACCGCGCGCACGACGTGGCCGTCGAGAAGATCGAGAACCGGTATCACCTGCATGGGGGCGCGTTCCTTTGACCAAGATCTTTGTCTACGAGTATCTCACCGGCGGCGGCATCGATCCCGCGCTGGCCGGCGAGGGCAGTCTCGCCGACCTGAGCGCGCTGATCGTCGAAGGGCGGATCATGCGCGATGCGCTCGTCGCCGCGCTGCGCGACATCGACGGCGTGGAGGTCACGTTCGCGACCTCGCGCTTCGAAACGCCGGCGCCGGGCGACGCTCATTGTATGGCCGCGCCGGGCGAATCGATGACGGCCTTCGTCGCGCGCGTGGCGCGCGAACACGATTACGCATGGATCATCGCGCCGGAATGCGACGGCCTGCTGCTGCAGTTTCATGATGCGGTCGGCACGGCGCGCTGGCTCGGCTGCGCGAAGGAAGCGATTCGCCTGACGTCGAGCAAGAGCGCGACGGCTGCCTGTCTCGCCGCGCACGGCATCGCCGTGACGCCCGCGCTCGAACCCGGTCCCGCGAGCGCGCAGCCCGAAGGCCGCTGGGTCGTGAAACCGGACGACGGCGCGGGCGGGCTCGACACCTTCGTGTTCGACCGTTTCGCCGATGCCTGCGCCGAATACGAGGCGCGCGCGGCCGCCGCGCGCAATCCGGTGCTGCAGGCGTGGGTCGATGGCGAGCCGCTGAGCCTGTCGCTGCTCTGCCGTGGCGACGAGACGGAACTGCTGAGCATCAACCGTCAGCAGATCGGCATCAGCGAGGCAGACGCATCGCGCCACGCGGCGCGCATCGTCGAGTTCGACGGCGTGCTCGTCGACCGGATCGATCGTCGTGGCGAGCAGGGGCTCGTGCTCGAAGCGCTCGCGCAACGCGTCGCGCGAGCGATACCGGGCCTGTGCGGTTTTGTCGGCATCGACGTGGTGTGGCATCCGCGGCGCGGGCCGGTCGTGATCGAGGTGAATCCGCGCCTCACGGTCGCGTATGCGGGGCTGTTCGCGGCGCGCGGCAGCGGGCTTGCGCGTGCCTTGCTCGCGGCGCACGGCGTGCGCATCGAGCGATGCGGGGCGGGGCGCGTGAATCCTGCGTCGCCGACTTTCGAGGTGCGGCCTTGAGCACGACACGGATCGACGCGATGGCACATCGAACAGGGACGGGCGTGGCAGATGTGGCGGGTGTGGCTGATGGCACGGCGAACCTCGCGGTGCATCACGCCGTGAGTCATGTCGTGAATCACGCGGCGGCTGACGCAGCCGTATTCGGCTGGGACGTCGGCGGCGCGCACGTGAAGGTGTCGCGTGTCGATGGCGGCGGCTCGGTGCGCGATGTCGTGCAATGGGCCTGTCCGTTGTGGCAGGGGCTCGACCATCTCGAACGCACGATCGACCTCGTATTCGAGCGCTGGCCGCAGGCCCGTTCGCCCGCGGCACGGCATGCGGTGACGATGACCGGCGAGATGGTCGATCTGTTCGCGGATCGTGCCGCAGGCGTGCGCGCGATCGTCGCGACGCTGGAGCGGCGGTTAGGCGCGCAAGCGGGTTCGCGGTCCGGGGAACAGCCGGGGGCACTGCTGAATTTGCCATCGAGTTCACCGTCGGGTTCGCTATCGGATTCGCCGCTGACTTTGCCATCCGATTCGTCGCTGAATTCGCTATCCGATTCGCCGTCGCGCTCGCCACTGAGCTTCTACGCCGGCGCCGCCGGCTGGCTCGCCGCCGAGGCCTGCGCGGCCCACTGGCGGCACGTCGCCTCGGCCAACTGGCTCGCGACCGCGAACTGGGTTGCCACGCGCCTCGCCGATGCGGTGCTCGTCGATATCGGCAGCACCACGACCGACATCATTCCGATCGTCGGCGGCCGCGTCGTTGCGCGCGCCGCGACCGATGCCGGCCGGCTTGCGAGCGGCGAACTCGTGTATCACGGCGTGGTGCGCACGCCGTTGTGCGGCGTCGCGCACCGCATCGAATTCGACGGCGTCACCGTCAACGTGATGAACGAATGGTTCGCGACGACCGCCGACGTCTATCGCCTGACGGGCGAACTGGACCCGCTGCACGACGTGCAGCCGAGCGCGGACCAGGGGCCGAAGACCGAGGCCGCGAGCCGGGCGCGGCTTGCGCGCATGATCGGGCGCGACGCGCACGAGGCGGCGCCCGACGCCTGGCTGCGCTTTGCGCAGCGGTGGCGCGCGCTGCAATTGAGCGAGATCGGCGCGAATC
>NZ_JAAGPQ010000151.1:0-9125 GCF_017104985.1 Paraburkholderia sp. Ac-20342
TCCACGCCCGCCGCGCAGAACGCGAAACCGGCGCCGCGCAACACCCGGCCGGCCGGCTTCAGGGGGCTGCTCGAACGTTTCGCGCATACCGGCGCGCGCTGGCTTGATACGCCGTTCGGCCGCCAGATCGTCGCCGAGGAAGATCGCCGGCTGCTCGAACAATGCGGTTTCGTCGACACGCGCACGCGCGGCCTGTTCCTGATTGCGCGTCTCGCGGCCGGCATCGTGCTGCCGCTGCTGGTCGGCGTGCTGGCGCGCGGACACGTCGCGGGCATCCGTTACCTCGCGCTCGTCGTTATCGCGGCGATGCTGGGCTTCATGCTGCCGAAGTTCGTGCTGGGCCGGCGTGCGAGCAAGCGGCGCGCCGGCGTGGTCAACGAATTGCCGCTGCTCGTCGATCTGCTGCGCCTGCTGCAAGGCGTGGGGCTGTCGCTCGATCAGGCGCTGCAGGTGGTGGTCAACGATTTTCGCGGCATGTTGCCGGTGCTCGCGGGCGAACTCGAAATCGCGCAGCGCCAGTTCGCGACCGGCCGCACGCGCGAGCAGTCGCTGAACCGGCTGTCGTCGAGCTACGACAACGAGGACCTGCGCGCGGTGGTGCGCCTGCTCGTGCAGGTGGACCGGCACGGCGGCGCGGTGCAGGAACCGCTCAAGCAGTTCGGCGACCGTCTGCGCGAGGCGCGCCGCGCGATGCTGCGCGAACGCATCGGCCGGCTCGCCGTGAAGATGACCGGGGTGATGATCGTCACGCTGCTGCCCGCGCTGATGATCGTGACCGCCGGGCCGGGGGTGCTGGCGGTCCAGCATTCGTTCCGCTCGGCCAGGCACTAAGGCACTAAGGATCGGCCATGACTCAGCGTTTTTCCCGGCACAACCCTAAGCGGCATGCGCGTACCGCTGCGGCAGCGGCGGCGCTCGCGGTGCTGGCGCTGCTCGGCGCGTGCGCGTCGAAGGAGCCGCTCGGCTACGGCGTCGGCGCGCAGGCCGAGCGCGCGATGATGACGCAGCAGCTCAACAAGGACCCGGCGCCCGACACGCCGGGCATGTACCTCGGCCTGATCGACCAGATGCAGGCGCAGGGGCTGTACTTCGCATCGCTCGCGCATATCGACGCCTACGAAAAGCAGTACGGCACGAGCCCCGAGACGATCCTGCTGCGCGCCGACGCGCTGCGCATGACCGACCAGGCGCCCGCCGCGGCGGCCGTGTACGGACAGTTGCTGAAGACGCCGCTGGCGGCGCGCGGCTATCGCGGGCTGGGCCTGATCGAGGGTGCGGCCGGCGAATTCGGACGCGCCGCGCAGCAGTTGCAGCAGGCGGCGCTGCTTGCGCCGACCGATGCCACGACCCTGTCGGACCTCGGCTATGCGCTGCTGCGCGAGGGCGACGTCGAGGGCGCGCGCGTGCCGCTCATGAAGGCGGCCGAGCTCGATCAGAAGAACCCGAAGATCGTCGCCAACGTGGTGCTGTATCTGCTCGTCAGCGGCGGCGACGCGCAGGCGCTCGCGGTGATGAACCAGCAGCAGTTCGCGCCGGACGTGCGCGCGGCGCTGCGTGGCGATGCGGCGAAGGTGGCCGTGGCGGAGCGTGCGCGCATGCAGGCGGCACAGGCACAGGCACAGGCACAGGCACAGGCACAGGCACAGGCACAGGCACAGGCACAGGCACAGGCACAGGCACAGGCACAGGCACAGGCACAGGCACAGGCACAGGCACAGCAAGGCGCGGCGTCGAGGCAGGGCGAGGCACAGAAGCAGGCCAAAGAGCAGGGGCAGACGCAGCCGCAGCCGCCGGCCGCGGATGCACGCACGGTCGCGAGCATGGGCATCGAACCCGCGCCGCGCCTGTTGCAGCGGTTCGCGCAGTAAGCGCGCCCGCTCGTCACGGATTCAGGGAGTGAAGATGACAAACAGAACGGAAACTCGGGGTTGGCGCGCATCGGTGCGCTGCGTGGGGGCCATCGCGGGCGTGTTCGCGATGACGGTGTTCGGTGCCGCTTCGGCTGCCGCGCAGACGAACGAACCGGCGAGCGCGCAGACCGACTCGCCGACCGCCGGGACGACGCCGGCGGTGCAGGCCGCACAGCCCAAGGTGCGTGCGAGCGAGGTCGGCCACTCGACGCTCGCATGGGTCGACATGCAACGCAGCAACGAACAGGCCGCACCGGCGCTGCCGATGCTCGGCGCCGAAGCCGGGCTCGCGTACAAGCGTTATCTGAATTCGTTCAACAACAAGATTCCCGAGTGGTACGGCTCGACGCTCGGCTCCAGTAGCGGCTCGGGTGGTTCGGGCGGCGGCTCGAACGGCGGCTCCGGTTCGGGCTCGGGCGGCTGGAACTGATATGAGCAAGGCTTCGGTCCAGACGTCGCGCGAGCCCGCGGTGGACGCGGCGCATGACGCCCCTGCAGCCGGTGACGCGCGCCGCCCGCGTGTGCGCTGGCTCGCGCGGGTGCGACGCGCGGGCAGCATGCGCCGTCAGCGTGGTTCGGTCGCGATGGTCGCGGCGATTGCGCTCGGTTTGACGCTCGCGGCGCTCGGCGCGATCGACGTCGGCAACGTGTATTTCGTGCGCCGCGAGTTGCAGCGCACGGCCGATATGTCGGCAATGGCGGCTGCCCAGGTGATCGGCTCGCAGGGCGGCTGTACGGCCGCGCAGAGTACCGCGTTCTCGAATGCCTCGAGCAACGGCTTTAACGCCGACGGTCAGACCTATACGCTGAGCCCGACCTGCGGCCGCTGGGACACGAGCAGCAAGACCTATTTCGGCTCGAACAACTCGAACGGCAATCCGCTCAATGCGGTGCAGGTGCAGGTGACGCAGAAGCTGCCGATGTTTTTCCTCGTCGGTTCGCCGATCAACGTGACGGCGACGTCGACGGCGATGGCGACGAACATCGACGCGTTCTCGCTCGGTACGGGCATCGCGTCGTTGAACACGCAGCAGTCGGCGCTGCTCAACGCGATTCTCGGTGGGCTGCTGAAGAGCAGCATTTCATTGAGCGTCGGCGATACGCAGAGTCTCGCGAGCGCGCATATCAAGCTCGACGATCTGCGCGCGGCACTTGGGGCCGCGTCGATGCAAGGGCTGCTCAATACCACGGTGAGTTTTCAGAACCTGATGGTGGCGATGGTCAAGGCGTTGCAGGCCGGTGGCGATACGGTCAACGCGAATATTCTGCAGGCACTGGAAGTTGCGGTGCCGGGCGGGCAGAACATTACGATCGGCGATGGCGGCACGTCCGCGCCGGGCTTGCTAGCGCTCGGACTCGCGAATGCGAATTCGGCGGCGACCGCGACGATCAATGCGTTCGACGCGCTGATGGTGGCCGCGCAGATTGCGCAGAGCGGGCCTAACGGCACGCCGGGGCCGGTGATCAAGGTGTCGGCGGGGCTTGCGGGTATTGCTAAGATTTCGTTGCAGATGATCAATCCGCCTGTGCTCGCCGTGGGTGAGGGTGGGACGACGACCGTCAACGGCGTGACGGACTATCGAACGAAGGCGCGCACGGCGGTGATCAACTTGGGCGTTACGTTATTGCCGGTGGGGCTGCCAACGCTCACCGTGGGCGTTCCCCCGTTGCTGTCGGTATCAGTTGCCGCGCTGAGTACGCCGATTGCCGTGCAGGTGTCCGTTGCGCAGGGTACCGCTGGGCTGAGCTCGGTCGATTGCGAGAGCACAAAGGCGGCGACCAGCGCGACTATCGAGGTGACGCCGAGCATCGCGGGAGCCTGTTTCGCAAGTGATCCGGCTTGCACTCAACCGATTGGCGTGGCGGCTGTTTCGGCCCAGGTTCTCGGGGCCAACACAGTAGTGGCCAATGTGATGTTAAACACTACTAGCCAGCCACTGACTCTCGGCCCTAATACGCCAACGCCGCTTGTTTTCAACGGCTCATCGGGTAGCTTCGACTCGGTTCAGAGCGTCAATTCCAACGCAGTGGGAACGGACGCTTCGGTGCTGACCACGCAACTGCTGGGTTATTTGCCCAAGGCCCTGAGCCTGAAGATTCTCAATAACTCGGTCGATCTTTCGGGGCTCATTTCACCCATTCTTACTGCGGTTGCGACGGTGCTCACCCCTCTGCTCCAACCCGTCTTCTCATTGCTCGACGCCGTCGTCGTCCCCGTCCTGTCGCTGCTCGGCGTGCAGATCGGCACCGCCACGGTCCACAACATGTCGCTGACGTGCGGCGTTCCGCAACTGGTCCAATAGCCTATCCAAGATGAGAACCACCACCAAAATCGAGGAACTCGATATTTACGTCTGGGAGGGCAAGGCCGATATCGTCGACCGTGTGGCGCGCTGCATGGCAAGCTTCGACGTCGAAGTGATCCGCGCCGACGATATCGCGATTTCGCCCGAGCGCACCGCGCTGCGGCCGTCGCTCGCGATCATCAGCGTGTCGGTGATCGACAGCGGCGCGCTGATCGTGCGCGACTGGCAGGCCGCGCACGGCATCCCGGTCGTGTGGGTCGGCGCCGCGCCGCGCGAGCACGACCCGGCCGCCTATCCGTCCGAGTACTCGCATATCCTGCCGCTCGATTTCACCTGCGCCGAATTGCGCGGCATGGTCACCAAGCTCGTGCTGCAGATGCGCGCGCACAGCGCGAAGACGCACGAGTCCGACGCGATGATCGCGAACTCCGAGTGCATGCAGGCGCTGCTGCACGAAGTCGACACCTTCGCCGATTGCGACACGAGCGTGCTCGTGCACGGCGAGACCGGCGTCGGCAAGGAACGCATCGCGCAACTGCTGCACGAAAAACACGGCCGCTACGGCCAGGGCCCGTTCATTGCCGTGAACTGCGGCGCGATTCCGGACGGCCTGTTCGAATCGCTGTTTTTCGGCCACTCCAAAGGGTCGTTCACGGGCGCGGTGGTCGCGCACAAGGGCTACTTCGAGCAGGCCGACGGTGGCACGCTGTTTCTCGACGAAATCGGCGATCTGCCGCTTTATCAGCAGGTCAAGCTGCTGCGCGTGCTCGAAGACAGCGCGGTGACGCGCATCGGCTCGGCGAACCCCGTCAAGCTCGATTTCCGGCTCGTCGCGGCGACCAACAAGAACCTGCCGCAACTGGTCAAGGAAGGCACGTTCCGCGCCGATCTCTACTACCGGCTCGCGGTGATCGAGCTGAAGATTCCGTCGCTCGAGGAGCGCGGCGCGGTCGACAAGATCGCGATCTTCAAGGCATTCATCGCGCAGGTGGTCGGCGCCGAGCGGCTCGCCGCGCTGCCCGATCTGCCGTACTGGCTCGCCGATGCGGTGGCCGACACCTATTTCCCCGGCAACGTGCGCGAGCTGCGCAACCTCGCCGAGCGGATCGGCGTGACGGTGCGCCAGATCGGCGCGTGGGATGCGGCGCGTTTGCAGCGTCTGCTCGCGCTCGCGCGCACGAGCCAGCCGGTGCCGGTGGAGAGCGCAGCCGAGGTGCTCGTCGACCGCAGCAAATGGGACATGGCGGAGCGCAATCGCGTGCTGGCCGCACTCGACGCGAACAGCTGGCGGCGTCAGGATACGGCGCTTTATCTCGGTATTAGCCGCAAGGTTTTGTGGGAAAAAATGCGCAAGTACCAAATTTTCGACGAAGAGCCCGAAACCCGCGAAAGTGAGTAATAATGCGCCGTTTGCACTAAAACAAAAACTGTTGAAGCGGGAACTACATGGACCGAAAGTCGACGCTGCGGGAGATGGCTCTGGCGGCATTCATCGTGTTGGGCGGCGCCGCGCAAGGCGTGAATGCGCAGGCTCTGCAGAGCAGTGGCGCAAGCAGCGCGGTCGTGTCCCAGCCGGGTACGAGCGCCGCGTTGCCGGATACCTCGCAAGCCGGACAGGCGGACACCACCGCATTGACGCCGGACGAAAACCGGCAATCGGCCGCGGGCAACGTGGCGGAATTGCAGCAGATGATCCGCGGCTCGGACCTGACTGAATTACGCACCACCTACAACGGTACGTACGGCGCGAGCCTGCTGTTCTACGGCAAGGAAATGACTTACTACGTCGCGCTGTTCCAGCAGAAGAATTTCTGGCGCGTGATCAAGACGCAGGACGTGACGCGCGCCGAACTCATCTACAAGGATTTCGTGCGGCAGACCGTGCAGCTCTCCGATGTCGAAATTCGCCGCACGCAGCTCGAAGCGCAAAAGGCGTTCACGCAGCGCATGATCGCGTTGTCGCAGGACCGCGCGAACCGCCTGCAGGCCGACCTCGACGTCGCGCGTCAGCAGCAGAGCATCGTTGCGAGCCAGCAGCAGCAGAAGCGTGCCGAGGCCACCGCGCTGGCACAGCAGAAGCAGGCCGCACAGGACCAGTTGCGTGCCGCGCAGCGCCAGGTGCGCGAACTTCAGCGCGAGCTGGAAAGCGGTTTGCCGCCGCACTGAGCGCGCTGGCGTGAACATCGTCATCGCCGGATGGGGCGGGCAGGGCGCGGAGGACGGCGCCGCCCGGTTCATCGGCGGGTGATGGCGTTAGATTCGCGGCAGTGTCGCCGCGGTCTGATTCGCGGTATTTCAATCCCACTTCGATTCCATCTCGATCTCGCATTCCTGCGCAGTCCACAACGGCGTACGCAGGCTGTGTTGTCCCCGTCGCGCAAAACGCAAAGCGCGAAAGAAACCAGCGCAGGTTTCATCGCCGCGTCATTCATACCGCTATTCGCATCAATGCCGCTTCCTGCTATCGGGCCGTGGTTTGCGCGTCCGTGCGCGATACGGCTCCGCCATGTCGACGGCGATCGGGTCGCTCGCGGGAAAACTTTCCATCAGCGCTTCGTCGAGCCGGCTATCGATGGAACTTGCGGCGGAACTGGCCGGTGCGCGCCGTGCGCGCGCGGGGTGAGTGGCATGCTGGCTCCTGCTGGTCATGACGTGCTCCGCAAGTAGAGAGTCGACTATTCAGCATAGCGCATGGCGGCCGTGGCCGAACCTCGGCCGAACGGCATAGACCCAACGGCATAGACCCAACGGCATAGGCGCGCCGTTTGAAAGCGGCCCGCGGCGATTCGTTCTCCGTGTGTCTTCGCGCGGCGTCCTGCCGACGACGCGCGGACCTCACTCAACGACAAGACAGCGAATCAAATAATGAACGGGAAAAAACCTGCCTGTGCGCGGCGTTTCTTCGCTTCGCACGTCGTGGAAGCGGAACTGGAGCACCTGAATTGGGCGACGAAGCAACCGGCGCTGCGCATGCTCGACGCCGTGTACTGGCGACGTCGCGTGCTAGGGGTCAAAGGAGGATTCGAACTGACGGATCAGCAGGTGATGCGGCTGGAGAAAATTCTGCAGCGGCTCGGCCCGTCCGCGGACTAGCCGGGCGCTGTGACGCGCGCTTATTCGTTGCCGGCACCGCCCGCGCCGCCATGGTTGCCACCGTGATTGCCGCCTTCGCCGCCGGTGCCGAACAGACGGCGCCGACGCGTGACGACCACCGGGCCGTCCGAACTGCTGCGTTCGCCGACGGGGCGCTCGGAGGAGGCCGGCGCGCCATACGACTCGCGCGGTTCGCGTGGCTCACGATGCTCGCGCGAGCCATGCGGGCCGCGTCCGCCGGTGTGCTCGCCGTGCGAGGGGCGCCCCGTGCGCGGCGCCGGACGCGTGCCGGTGTCGAGCTGGATCGTGGAGATCGCGCGCTTGTAGATGCCTTGCAGGCCGACGGGCGTGCGCAGCATCACCAGATACTGATCGAACGACTCGATGCACCCGGTCAGGCGAATGCCGTTGACCAGATAGATCTCGACGCGCTTTCGTTCCTTGCGCGCAGCGTTCATGAAGTCGTTTTGCGGATGCGATTCTGCAGAAGCCATGGACAATTCGGGTTAGATAAACGGTTGTTCGCCGCGATTCTACCCTTTCTGCTCTATTCGAGGGCTGAACGCGCCGGGGGCGAACTTTATCCACTATAACGGCTTGTGGGCACATAAGCATCCGATAACGGCGCACTGTAACGTTGAGTTACGAATCTGCTGGGCAATGGCGCCTTCTCGCTGCCTCTCCAGGCATGGTCGGCACGCCTGGCGGAAAAGGAAGAGGCGCGCCAGATCGCCGCGCATCGAAGCGGCAGGCCCGCACCGAAACGCGGCGTTCGCCGACGCCGCCGCGCGGTGGAATAAACCGCGCGCCATCGGCGTTCAGTCGTGTAGGGCAACGCCGCACTCCGCGGCCGCCCGCCCGGATCGCGTACGCGGATCGGCTCGCGCGATCGATCGTCAGGAGACTCATGATGATGAAAGCATCCCGTATTTTGTCCTCGCTCTTCGTGCTGCTCGCGCTCGTCTTCGGCACGCTCGCGAGCGGCGCCTGCGCCGCGACGACCGACAACGCCGCGTCGGGCTCGAGCAGCAACAGCAATAGCAGCGGCGGCGGCTACTGAGCGCCGCGCGCCGGGTGACGTTCGAAGCGGAAGTGATCGCGTGGCTCCCGCAGTTGCGCCGCTATGCGCGCGCGCTGACGGGCGACTACGCCTGGGCCGACGATCTCGTGCAGGATACGGCGGAGCGCGCGCTCGCGCGCTGGTCGGCGTTCCGGCCGAACAGCAACATGCGGGCATGGCTGCTGACGATCCTGCGGCATCTCTACATCGATCAGTTGCGCGGCCGCCGCGAGATCGCCGTCGACGACGAAAGCGCGCCGTGGCGCAATCTCGAAGCGCCGCAGGGCGAAGTCGACGGTCTCGTGCTGCGCGACGTGCAGCGCGCGCTGTATGGCCTGTCGCTCGAACAGCGCGAGGTGCTGCTGCTGGTGGGCGTCGAGGAACTGACTTATCAGGAGGCAGCGGCGGCGTTGGGCGTGCCGATCGGCACGGTGATGTCGCGGCTTTCGCGGGCGCGCGAGCATCTGCGCGCGCTGCTCGCGCAAGGGCCCGCCGAGGGACCGAGCCAGGGTTCGGCACCGGCGGCGCGTAACGTGGCGCCGCTGAAAGTGGTGAGAAATCCATAATGAACAACGACGACTACGGTTCCGGCCTGCCCGAAGGGCTCGATCTGCGCACGCTGTCGGCGTATGTGGATGGCGAATTGCCGGACGCGCAGCGCGCCGCGCTCGACACGCAACTGGGTCAGCATCCGCAGGCCGCCGCGCGCGTGAGCGCATGGCGCGCGCAGAACGCCGCGTTGCGCGCACTGTGCGG
>NZ_JAAGPQ010000152.1:0-8236 GCF_017104985.1 Paraburkholderia sp. Ac-20342
TAGCGCGCGGGCGCGCGCGCCGCAAACGTCTGCTGGCCGACCACCTTGCCGTTCTGCGTCAACGTGACGCGCGCACCGACCGCGCCATGGCTCTCCGTCTGACTGTCGAACACCTGCTCGAACTCGGTCAGATCGACGCGCAGCACCGGTGCGGCCACGCCGTCCGCGCCCGTGAGCACGGTGCCGTGCGCACCGAACGCGCCGCGCAGGCGCTGCGTCAGCAACTGCGACGGCATCATCGTCCAGTGGCTGTTCGCGTAGGTGGCCGTCTGCTGCGCGTCGGCGTAGCTCAGGCGATAGATGAGCCGGTCGGATTCGAGCACGGCCGGCGCGCCGACCTCGAGCACCTTGACGGCCGGCAGCCGGGCAGCGGCGGCCGTCTGCGGCGGCGGCCCGAAGTCGTAGCGGCTGTCCGACACCACCGCGGACGTGCCCGCGCAGCCCGCCGCCAGCACGCCGAACGCGAGCAGCGCCGCGAGCGCGGCGCGCGAGGACAACAGTCGGTGAATCGAGCGTGACATGGGCATCTTCCTTTCTTGAGCCAGCGGATTTAGTGGGCTGCCGGGGCGGCGCCAGCGGCGGGCCACGTGAAGCCGGCCTCGCCCGGACCCGGCGCCGGGCGCGGCGCGCCGAACAGCACGCTGCGCGGATTGGTGCTGAAGGTATCGGCGGCGCGGTCGATCGATTGCGCGGCCGAGCGCACGTCCTCGGTCAGCGAGTTCACGCGCGGCAGCGTCTCGTAGCCGACCCGCGCCGACAGATCCTGCAGCGACACGTTCATCTCGGCGAGCGCGTCGCCGGCCTGCTGCGCCGCCGTGCCGACCTTGTTCAGATTGCGCTCGAACGGGCCGTCCGGACGGTTCAGGCTCGTAATCATCCGGTTGGTCGAAGCGAGCGTGCGATTCAGCTGATCGACCGTGGCGGGCAGCTTGCCCGCGACCGGCGCGATCTGCTGGCTCAGCCCGGCGATCCCGGACGCGGCCTGCTGGATGCTCGCGGCCGTGTCGTGCAACTGCGCGACCATTTCCGGCGACAGCATGTCGTTGACGTTGTCGGTGACTTTTTCGAGCTTGCGCAGCAGCACGTCGCCGCGCTGCTGCAACTGGTCGAGCAGGCCCGGGCGCATCGGCAGTTGCGCGACCTGCTGCACCGACGACGGCAGCGGCGTCAGATCGCGCCCGGTGTCGTCGAGCTGGATGAACGCGATGCCGGTCACGCCTTGCAGGCCGAGGCTGCCGAACGTCGAATGGGTGATCGGCGCGTGTTCGTCGACCATGATGCGGATCATGATCTGCCCCGGATGGCTCGGATCGAACTTGATCGACTGCACGCGGCCGACGTCGAGCCCGCGAAAGCGCACCGCCGCGTCGGCAAAGAGCCCGGTCACGTTGGTGCGCGCGATCAGGTCGTACGGCACCCGCACGGTGCGATCGACGTTGAACAGAAATGCGGCGAGCGCGACCGCCGCCGTCAGCACGACCGTGAAAAGCCCGGCCCAGAATGCGTGTGCTTTGTTTTCCATTGTCAGGTTTCCTGGTTCATGGCGGCCCGGTTCATAACGGCAGACCTCATAGCGGCAACTCGGACGACGCCGCTTCGAGCGCGGCCCGCGGCAGCTTCGCGCGGCGCTCGGGCGGCAGCGCCTGCAGCGCGCGGCGCCCGCGCAGGCCGAGGAAATATTCGCGGATAAACGGATGATCGACGCCCGCCGCCTCTTCGACCGGCGCGTTGACGAGCACCTTGCGATCGGCAAGCACGGCGACGCGCGTCGAGATCGCGACCATTGTGTCGAGGTCGTGCGTAATCATCACGACCGTGAGGCCGAGCGCGCGATGCAGCGCGGAGATCAGCTCGACGAATTCGTCGGACGCCTGCGGGTCGAGCCCGGCGGTCGGTTCGTCGAGGAACAGCAGTTCGGGTTCGAGCGCGATCGCGCGCGCGATGCCGACCCGCTTGATCATGCCGCCCGACAGCGCCGACGGCATCTTCGACGCGTGCTTGCACGGCAGCCCGACCATTTCGAGCTTCAGCATCACGATGTCGCGCAGCAGGTCTTCGGGCACGCGGCCGAGCTCGCGCACCGGCTGCGCGACGTTGTCGAACACCGACAGCGACGAGAACAGCGCGCCGCGCTGAAACAGCATGCCGGAGCGGCTGCGCATCAGCAGCGCGGTTTCGGGCGAGATGGTCGCGAGGTCCTGGCCGAACAGCTTGATGGTGCCCGACGAGGGCCGCTCGAGGCCGAGAATCTGCCGCACCAGCGTGGTCTTGCCCGAGCCCGAGCCGCCGACGATCGAGACGATCTCGCCGCGCCGCACCTCGAGGCTCAGGTGCTGATGCACGATGTTGCGGCCGTAGCGCTTGGTGATGTCGTTCACCTCGATCACCGGCTCGGCGATCGACGGCACGGGCTGGCCGCGCACGGCTTCGGTCAGTGGCGCGATCATCCGAGCCCCACGTTCTGGAAGAGGATCGCGAACACCGCGTCCGCGAGAATCACGATGGTGATCGAGGTCACCACCGAGGTCGTCGTGCCTTCGCCGAGACTCTGCGAATTGGCCTTGATACGGAAGCCGAAATGACAGCCGGTGATCGCGATCAGCATGCCGAACACCGCGCCCTTGCCGAGACCGATCCAGAGATTCGCGATCGGCACGACGACGGGCAGCTGCCGCGCGAAGAAGTTCATGTCGATGCCGAGCACGAGTTTCGCGGCGAGCGCGCCGCCCGTCAGCGAGATGATGTTGGTCCACATCACGAGCAGCGGCATCGCGATGCCGAGCGCGACCACGCGCGGCAGGATCAGCCGCAGGCCGTGCGGGATGCCCATCACGCGCATCGCGTCGAGTTCCTCGGTCACGCGCATCACGCCGATCTGCGCGGTGATCGCCGAGCCCGAGCGGCCCGCCACCAGAATCGCCGAGAGCACCGGGCCGAGTTCGCGGATCACCGCGAGGCCGAGAATATTGACGATGAACTGGTTCGCGCCAAAGATGCGCAACTGCTGCGCCGACAGATAGCTGAGCACGATGCCGATCAGGAACGCGACGAGCGCCGTGATCGGCAGCGCGCGCGCGCCGGCGTTGTAGATGTTCGCGGAGATTTCGGTCCACGGCGTGAGCTTCGGCTTGCGCACGATCGCGAGCAGGTCGAGCACGACGCGCCCGAGCATTGCGACGCCGCCGTACAGATGCTCGAAGAACGAGAAGAGCCCGAGGCCGAGGCGCGTGAACGGATCGAGGCGCTTGACCGGCTCGGCGCCCTCGCGCACCGTGTCGAGCAGCGCGATGCGCTCGAAGATGTCGCGTTGCGTGTCGGTGAGCGCGGTGCCGGGCGGCATCTTGTGGCCCCATACGCGCCACAGCGCCTGGCCGCCGACGTGATCCATCCTGTCGATACGCGACAGGTCCCACTCGCCGATGCCCTGCGCGCCGGTCAGCGAACGCAGCAGCGGGATCACGTGCCCGGTGTCGCGATCGCGCGCGAGCGCGAGCGCCGTCCACTGGCCCGAGAGACGGACGATCTTGCCTTGGCTGCCGGCCGCGACTTCGAGGCCGGGCGGAGTGTCGTAGTTCAAGGATCGCGGAAGCTGGTTATCGGATGAAGGGCCATTGTAGCGAACGACGGGCCGATGATGTCCGCACCGATCCGCACGCCAATCCCGCCGAAGGTCGCTGTCGCTACAATAGGTGCCATGAATGCTTCCAAGTCTCCCACGCCCTCTCCTGCAACGGCCAATGCGGCCGAGGCCGACTGGCGCATCGACCGCGAGCGCGCGGTCAGGCTGTTCGGTGCGCATGCGCATGACTGGCCGATCGAAATCGTCGAGGAAACCGGCTCGACCAATGCCGACCTGATGGCCCGCGTGAAGGCGCTGCCGCGCCGCGCGAGCGCGCTGCCGCGGCCGATCGTGCGGGTCGCGTATCTGCAAACCGCGGGGCGCGGCCGCCGCGGCCGGCCGTGGTATGCGGAGCCCGGCAATGCGCTGCTGTTTTCGGTCGCCTGCGTGCTGCCGCGTCCGCTCGAAGGGCTCGCGGGACTGAGCCTCGCGGTGGGCGTCGCGCTCGTCGACGGGCTGCGCTCGCTGCCGGTCGCCGGTCCCGGGCAGATCGCATTGAAGTGGCCGAACGACGTGCTGCTCGAAGGCGACAAGCTCGCCGGCATCCTGATCGAAACCGCGTGGAGCACCGAGTACGCGAGCGCGGTCGTGATCGGCATCGGCACCAACGTGAAGGGCGCCGACGCACTCGCGGCGAAGGTCGGCGCGCTGCATGCCGACGTGCCGCCGCAGGCGCGCGGCACCGTGCCGACCGCGCTGCAGCGCGCGCTGCCGAACGCGAATCTGACCGACACGCTCGCCGCCGAGCTGAACGCGCTCGAACCGGCGTTGCAGCGCTTCGGCGCCGACGGCTTCGCGCCGTTCCAGCCGCGCTGGAACGCCGTGCATGCGTACGCAGGCCGCGACGTCGTGCTGCTCGAACAAGGCGAGGAAATCGCGCGCGGCGTGGCAGCCGGCGTCGACGAACACGGCCAGTTGCTGCTCGATACGGCCGCCGGCCGCCAGAGCATCGCGACCGGCGACGTGTCGCTGCGCCTCGCCGACGGTGCCGCATGACGCAGCACGCGCCTTCTCTGCTGATCGACGCGGGCAATAGCCGGATCAAATGGGCATGCGTGGACGCGGATGGCACGCAACTGGCGGCCGGAGCGCTAGCACACGAGGATGTCGCGCGGTACGGCTTGCAAGCCGATGCGGGGCCGGTGTCCGGTCTGCGGGGGGATTCGACGCCTGGCTTGCAGTCGGGCTTGCAGGCTGTGTCGCGGAGTAACGCGTCGGCGGGCTCGACGCCCACGTTGCGGCCTGCTTCATCGCCCGGATGGTCGGGCTTGCCGACACCGCGCGGCGCGTGGTTGTCCAACGTCGCCGGCGCGGACGTCGCGGCGCGCATTGCCGCGCTCGTCGACGCGCACTGGCCGCAACTGCCGCTCACGACGATCCGCGCGAGCGCGCGTCAATGCGGCGTCGTCAATGGCTACACGGCGCCGCACACGCTCGGCAGCGATCGCTGGGCCGGCATGATCGGCGCGCATGCGGCGTTTCCCGGCGAACATCTGCTGCTCGCGACATTCGGCACCGCGACGACGCTCGAAGCGTTGCGCGCGGACGGCTCGTTCGTCGGCGGACTGATCGCGCCGGGCTGGACGCTGATGATGCGCTCGCTCGGCGAACACACCGCGCAATTGCCGACGCTCGATGCCGCGCGCGCACGCGGCCTGCTCGACGCCGGCAACGACGCCGGGGCAGGCCGCCGCGGCCCGTTTTTCGCGACCGATACGCCGCGTTCGCTCTCGGCCGGCTGCACGCTCGCGCAGGCGGGACTGGTCGAGCGCATGTGGCGCGATCTGCAGGACGAGTGGCAGGTGCCGGTGCGGCTCGTCGTCAACGGCGGCGCTGCGGACGAGGTGGCGAGCGCGCTCAAAGTACCGCATACTCGCCACGATTCGCTCGTGCTGTCGGGCCTCGCGCTGATTGCCGCCGAGGATTCGGCGCGGCAGGGCGGTTGATCGACGCCATGATCGGTGCGCGACAAATGCGGGGAGCCAAGTCCGCGACCGGCACCCGACTCGCGCACTCGTGAACCGCCACGGCAGGTCGCCCGCGCGCCCGCTTCCGGCACCTCACCCCGACCCCGGCTCAACTTCTTCTGGACTGGAACCCTCAACCATGCTTCGCGGGCTGATCGCCATTCTGATTCTTGCCAACGTGCTGGCTTTCGCCACATCGCTGGGCGCATTCGGGCCGGTGCCCAGCGCCAGTAGCCGCGAGCCCAATCACCTGAACCGGCAGATTCATCCGGAGTCGCTGACAGTGCGGCCCGTCAGCGCCGCCGATGCGGCCGACCAGGCGGTCGTCGGCGGACCGGCGCCGCAAGCGCCGATTTCGACGTCGGCGTTGCCGCAGTAGCGAAGCGGCTGAAGCGATCGAAGCAGTCGGTCAGCCCTGCGTGCGCACCTTCTTCAGCAGCGCGGTCGTCGAGCGATCGTGCTCGAACGGAATCGCCAGCGCCTTGCCGCCCCAGCCGCGCACGATTGCCGATTCGGGCAGCGCGTCCATATCGTAGTCGCCGCCCTTCACGAGCACGTCCGGCCGCAGCGCCGAAATCAGTTCGACCGGCGTTTTTTCGCCGAAGCTCACCACGTAGTCGACGCTTTCGAGCGCCGCGAGCAAGGCCATCCGGTCGGCTTCGTGGTTGATCGGCCGGTCGTCGCCCTTGCCGAGCATGCGCACCGACGCATCGCTATTCACGCCGACGATCAGACAGGCGCCGAGCGCCTTCGCATCGGCGAGATAGGTCACGTGTCCGCGATGCAGAATGTCGAACACTCCGTTCGTGAATACGACCGGCGCGGTCAGCGAAGGACGCAGTTTCACCAAGGCATCGCGCGTCAGAATCTTGCGTTCGAAAATAGCGGGCATCGCGGGGGTATGGAAAGAGGAAAAAGAAAGTGCCGTCACGATACACGCTGGACGGCCTCAAGCAAAACGGTCCGGCAAGCTCGCGCCTGCCGGACCGTTTCTATTTGCCTTTCGATGCCGTGCTTTAAAGCAGCGCCTCAAGGCAATGCCTCAAAGCAACAGGGGAACCGTGCAACCTCGTTCGCGGTGACTGCGCCGCAGCCCGGCTCCGCGCATCGGGATCGAAGCGCCACCACCACTGCCGGCGTCAGCGCTCATGCCCTCACGCCGGTTGCGCCGGCGCCTGACCGTCGGCCTGCAAACGCGCGACCACTTCCTTGCGATAACGATTCAGTTCCTGCGCCGTGTTGAACGTGCGCTCGAACAGCAGCGACAGGTTGTGGAGGATGCGCTCGACCACTTTCTTTTCCCAGCCGTCGTCGAAACGGATCTGCTCGTCGAGCCAGCGCTCGAGCCATTCCGGATCGGGCAGGCGCGATTGAATCGTGTCGCGCGGGAACAGCGCCTGATTCACGTGCAGGTTGGTCGGGTGCAGCGGCTTTTCGGTGCGGCGCGCCGACGCCATCAGCACGCCGATTTTCGCGAACGCGGCACGCGCGATGTCGCCGGTTTGCGCCATCGCCTTCTTCATGTAGCGCAGATACGCGCCGCCATGCCGCGCTTCGTCGCGCGAAATGGTTTCGTAGATGTGCTTGATGACCGGCTCGGTGTGCCATTCGGCGGCACGGCGATACCAGTGATTGAGGCGGATTTCGCCGCAGAAGTGCAGCATCAGCGTTTCGAGCGGCGGCGCGGGATCGAACTCGAAGCGCACCGCGTGCAGTTCCTCTTCGGTCGGGACCAGTTCCGGCTTGAAGCGGCGCAGATATTCCATCAGCACCAGCGAATGCTTCTGTTCCTCGAAGAACCACACACTCATGAACGCGGAGAAATCGCTGTCGTGATGGTTGTCACGCAGAAACATTTCCGTGGCGGGCAACGCCGACCATTCGGTGATCGCGTTCATCTTGATCGTCGCGGCCTGCTCGTCGGTCAAGAGCGATGCATCGAACTTGTCCCAGGGAATGTCCTTCTCCATGTCCCAGCGAACGGATTCGAGCGATTTATAAAGTTCCGGATAAAGCATGGTGTTCATAGTCCCGCCCCTGTTCTGCGCATACTGTCTGTGTCTGTTGCTGCTACGTGTAACCGTTTTGCCACGGCGAACGAACGTACCGTTTGTCGGCCAAGCATTCAATTTTACGCGCTAATCTGCCGCCCATAGGCATCGGGAAGCAAAGAAGTCCGGGCGTTTGCACAGGAACCTGAAACATGAATCAGGCGCTGTGCGGCCAACCGTGGGTGAGGAATACCCTGTGCCTGAGGTCGAGCCAGTCTGCGTTGGAAACCGCACCGTCCAGCCCTGCGCCGGTGGTGCCGGCGGCAAACGACGCGTGGGCGGCGGGATTGGTTCTTTTCTGCGTGCCCCCAAAGCCAGATAAAGCTTACACAATCATAGCATGCGGACCAGGTGAAACCTGTGACAGAACCGGCTCGATCGCACGATGGTATTGACTTTCCGCAACACTGAGCCGAGTTCGCGGAAGCGGCAATGAGCGACGCTGCGGCAATGGCGGAGCGCGGCCGAAGCGACGCCCCGCCACCGCGCTCATTGCGGCTTCTTCGCCCCCCCTGCGCTCGCGCCAGCAGCGCGTTTGGCCGCCGGCGCCGCGCGCTTCGCGGCCGGCCGTTTCGCGGTGGGCTTCGCGCCTCGCGCTG
>NZ_JAAGPQ010000153.1:0-269 GCF_017104985.1 Paraburkholderia sp. Ac-20342
GTCCAATGTGTAGATGTCGGTGGTCGGCGTTTCATTAAAAAAAAAAAAAAAAAAAAAAAAAAGTATCACACATGTACATCCAGACAAACAGACGAGACACCACAGTTGACGAGACCTCCCCGCCGTACATGCTACTGCTCGTCAACTCTACGGTCGCTATCATCCTCACCTGATACGAGATGGTCTAGGATATCATACAGCAGCACACCACACCGCGCTCTGCCCTGACCAGCAGCGTACTACCACTCAGCCTAGCACATTGTATCGAA
>NZ_JAAGPQ010000154.1:0-7957 GCF_017104985.1 Paraburkholderia sp. Ac-20342
CACCATCGCCATGGCCGCCATCTCCGTGACCACCATCGCCATGACCGCCATCGCCGTGGCCGCCATCACTATGGCCACCATCACCGTGACCACCATCGCCATGGCCGCCATCTCCGTGACCACCATCTCCGTGGCCGCCATCGCCATGACCGCCATCGCCGTGGCCGTGGCCGCCATCGCCGTGACCACCATCACCGTGACCACCATCGCCATGGCCGCCATCTCCATGACCACCGGCACCATGGCCGCCATCGCCGTGACCGCCATCGCCGTGACCGCCATCTCCATGACCACCGTCACCATGGCCGCCATCGCCGTGACCACCGTCTCCATGGCCGCCATCACCGTGGCCGCCATCTCCATGGCCACCATCGCCATGACCGCCATCTCCATGGCCACCATGCCCGCCGTCACCATCCCCATCACCGCCATGCCCATGATGACCATGCCCGCCATCTCCACCGGAATCACCACCGTTGCCGGCGTCTCCCCCCGAGCCGTCGCCTCCGGTCCCGCCGTTACCGCCGCCATTACCGTTACCGCTACCATTACCGCCATTACCGGCGTTACTGCCATTCCCGTTGTTCCCGCCGGTGCCTCCCGAGCCGGAGTTGGCCGCGCTGTTTCCGCCGCTCAGGCCATTGCCGCCCGTGCTTGTCGACGGCGCCCCGCTACTCTGCGGGCCCGTCGGCGCAGCCGAAGCGAGCCCCACCGATGCGAAGCCCGCTCCGCCTCCCTGAGTCGCGCAGCCGGGCCCGGCACCGCTCGAACATCCGCTGCCCGATGTCTGCGCGCCCGCCATCGCCGCATAAAGGCTCACAGCCACCGCCAAAGCCGCGCGCCGCGTACCCAGCTTCCACGCGTCCCCGTTATGCTTTTTCATTTCAATCTCCTAATTATTCCATCCAGAACGACCGGTCCAAATAACGAGTGAATCTCCGCTCATCGAGAAAACGGAAATCCGAAGCCCGACCGACTTCGCCTCGTGCGAAATAAAACCCGTCACACGGGACACTTCTCTCTCGGAAAATCCCCGGTCCGATTTGGCGTACTTCGAGAGAATCGGCTGGCTGTGCGCCGAACTAATCGTTAAAGCAGCACAGCAAGGCTTGATGGACGTTGAAGTTATGCGCAGAGCAATCAGGTGACCGTGCGCTAGACCACGCAATGCGATATCGCCGATATTCGCGGCAACGTTCCGCACTCGTTCGACGAAGCGGCATCAATCGAAATAAGCCCTGAAACAAGCCATGAATCGTTTGTTCTGACATTCGCCTCACATTATTGACAGCACCAGAAGCGAATCGAAAATAGCGCAATCATCGAGGGTTTTCGCGTACTCAACCGGACTCTTTACATATCGCCTCTTTTATTCATGTGTTTCTCCGCACATAAAACGAAAAATGCCCAAAGGCGAATGAGCGCAATCCCACAGACAGGGTAGATAAAAGCCGCCGCGCCGTTTCACAAACATCGCGCCGTCAAAACCGCCTCCTCGCGCCGGAAAAAAATCTCCGCCGATGTGCGCTAGCGCTCATACATCGGCGCACGCATCGACCACCGCAACCGCCGACATGCGAAGCAACGCAGCAGCCCGCCGCCGCCTCCGAACACTCGCCATCGAAGCCTCAATCGCAATCGGCCCTGCAGACACACTCCCGCGCGCCGCAAAGTGTCGCGGCGCAACCATCAGCGCGGCGCGAACCAACACTTCATCGCGCGATCTTTTTCCGAAGCATGTGCACCATCCGTGCGATCGCGACCGGCCATCGACACCTGCACGCCGCGCAAACGCCTGTCGCGCGAGCGATTGCGCCGCGACGTCCGCGAGCGCGGGTATACCTTTGTTTGACTTCGGCGCGCCGCCCCGTTTACTGGACGCACACCGACCTCCCGATACGCGTTCCCTCGGCGGCGTCCATTTAGTTTGGTCTTCTGAATAGCGCGGCGGGAGCGTCTGCCACTCTCCTGCGAGGTACGCCATGGTCACGATATCCAGCAGCGCAATCGACGCATTCAAAGCCGGCCTGCGCGGCCCGCTTCTCCTGCCCGACACGCCGGATTTCGACGCGGCGCGCGGCATCTGGAATGCGATGATCGACCGCTATCCCGCGATGATCCTGCGTTGCGCCGGCGCGGCCGACGTGCGCAGCGGCATCGCCTTCGCGCGCGACAACGGCCTGCCGCTCGCGGTTCGCGGCGGCGGCCACAACATCGGCGGCAGCGCGCTGTGCGACGACGGGCTCGTGCTCGATCTGTCGTCGATGAAATCCGTGCGCATCGATCCGGCCGCGCGGCGCGCCTATGTCGAACCGGGCGCGACGCTGCACGATTTCGATCACGAAGCGCAGGCATTCGGACTCGCGACACCTCTCGGCATCAACTCGACGACCGGCGTCGCGGGGCTCACGCTCGGCGGCGGATTCGGCTGGCTCAGCCGCCGCTACGGCATGACGGTCGACAACCTCGTGGCCGCCGACGTCATCACGGCCGACGGCGAATTGCGTCGCGCGAGCGCCACCTCGCACGACGATCTGTTCTGGGCGATTCGCGGCGGCGGCGGCAATTTCGGCGTCGTCACGCAGTTCGAGTTCGATCTGCATCCGCTCG
This sequence comes from Paraburkholderia sp. Ac-20342, assembly GCF_017104985.1. NCBI lineage: Bacteria > Pseudomonadati > Pseudomonadota > Betaproteobacteria > Burkholderiales > Burkholderiaceae > Paraburkholderia > Paraburkholderia sp. Ac-20342. The sequence continues at coordinate 2,611 of NZ_JAAGPQ010000154.1, forward strand.
GCCCGCTCGTGTACGGCGGCCTCGTCGTGCTGCCGTTCGGGAACGCGAAAGACGCGCTCGTCAGCTACCGCGCCGCCGCGCCCGCGATGCCGGAAGAACTCGCCGTGTGGGCCGTTGCGCGGCTCGCGCCGCCGCTGCCGTTCCTGCCGCCCGACGTACACGGCCAGCCGGTGCTCGTCTTTGCGATGTGCTACACCGGCCCCGTCGAAAACGGTCCGGCCGAGGTCGAGCACGTGCGCGGCTTCGGCGCGCCGCTTGGCGAACATCTCGGGCCGATGCCGTACGAAACGTGGCAACAGGCGTTCGATCCGCTACTCACGCCCGGCGCGCGCAACTACTGGAAGTCGCACAATCTCGCCGACATCGACGATGGTCTGATCGACGCCTTGATCCGTGCGATCGACACGCTGCCGTCGCCGCAATGCGAGATCTTTTTCGGACTGATCGGCAGGCAAACGCAGCGCGTGGCGGTCGACGCAACCGCCTATCCGAACCGCGACACGCTCTATGCGATGAACGTGCATGGCCGCTGGGACGATGCGCGCGACGACGACCGCTGCATCGCATGGGCGCGCGAATTCTTCGAGGCGGCGCGGCCCTTCGCGCTCGGCAGCGTGTACGTGAACTTCATGACGCAGGAGGAAAGCGGCCGCATCGCCGAAGCGTACGGGCCGAACTACGAGCGGCTCGTCGCCGTGAAGAACCGCTACGACCCCGGCAATCTGTTCCGCCACAATCAGAACATCCGTCCGACGCCCTGACTACGCTAGCCGTCCTGACCGCGCGCGGCCGGGAGCCGGCCTCGCGCACGCCCCACCGCCACGACGAGGCACACCGCCCCGGCCCCACAGCGACGCGCGCTTCGACACGCCTTGGGCACACAATCTGCTGGATCATTCGCACACGTCCCGGCACACTGGCGGCGCAGCGTTCCCGTTCCAAATCAACGGCCACGACGCGCGCAAGGAAACTCCCGCGCGTAAAACAGAACAAACGAAAGCAGGCGAAACCGCCGCACTCTCCGATCACGTACAAAACACAAAACGCGTTCGACACGCAAAGGAAAACAGTCATGCGCAGACGACAGTTCATCATGACCGGCAGCGCTGCTCTCGCCGTCGCGGGCCTGAACCTCACCGGTTGCACGACGACTTCGCCGGCTTCCGGCGCCTCGCCCGCAGCCAACGCCGGCAAGCGCGACACGATCAACGCGGGCATCGACTCGACGCTCGCGCGTCTGTACGAAAACGTCGACGGCTCGCGCGATCTCGTCGCCAAGGCGCGTGGCGTGCTGGTGTTCCCGTCGGTGATCGCGGCCGGCTTCTGGGTCGGCGGACAGTACGGCGAAGGCGCGCTGCGCATCGACGGACGCACGGTCGGCTACTACAGCACGCTCGCGGGTTCGTTCGGCTTGCAGATCGGCGCGCAGTCGAAGGCGCTCGTGTTCCTGTTCATGACGAAGGAAGCCCTCGACGATTTCCTGCATAGCCAGGGATGGGCGGTCGGCGCGAACGCGACCGTCGCGGTGCTGAAGGTCGGCGCGAACGGCGCGGTCGATACGTCGACCGCGACGAGCCCGGTGCAGGCTTTCGTGCTGACCAACGGCGGCCTGATGGCGGGCGTTTCGCTCGAAGGCACGAAGGTTTCGCGTCTGATTATTTGAGCGCGGAGATTGGCGTCACCGCGTATTGGCACAGGGCCATTCGTATAGATCGGCTTCACAACCGCGCTACGCCGCACCGCCTCTATCACGGACCATCGCGCAACCTTCGGGCAACCGTCGCGCAACCGCCCGCCGCTTGCGCGACGGTCCGCGCGGCGCTCAGCGACCCGATTCATCGTACTACGGTAGAATTGCGGCCTTTCGCAAAGCGTTCCGCCTTCGGCTGACGCCTCCTTCGCGCCGCCACCTGCATCGCCATGTGCGCGCGCTTGCACCGCGCGCTCGCGCGCCCACCTCGTTGACCATGAACACCGCTAGTCCCGCTCCCGGTCGGCCCGCGCGGCTTTCCGGCATCCGCAGCAACGTGCTCGCCGGCCTGACCTCGTCGTTCGCGCTCGTGCCCGAATGCATCGCGTTCGCGCTGGTCGCCCATCTCAATCCGCTGATGGGCCTGTATGGCGCATTCTTTATCTGCACCGTCACCGCCCTGTTCGGCGGACGGCCCGGCATGATCTCGGGCGCCGCCGGTTCGATGGCCGTCGTGATCGTCGCGCTGGTCGTGCAGCACGGCGCGCAATATCTGCTCGCCACCGTGATACTGAGCGGCCTGCTGATGGTGCTGTTCGGCGCATTGCGGCTCGGCAAGCTGATCCGCATGGTGCCGCATCCGGTGATGCTCGGCTTCGTCAACGGACTCGCGATCGTTATCGCCAGCGCGCAGCTCGCGCACTTCAAACAGATCACGCCGCACGGCGAAACATGGCTGCGCGGCAGCGCACTCGCGACGATGTGCGCGCTCGTCGCGCTGACGATGGCGATCGTCTATCTGCTACCGCGCCTCACGCGCGCCGCGCCGCCCGCGCTGGTGGCGATTCTCGGCGTCGGCCTGTTCACGCAGCTGCTGCATCTGCCGACCCGCACGCTCGGCGACATGGCGCACATCGCCGGCAACCTGCCGGCGCTGCATCTGCCCGACGTGCCGCTGAATCTGGACACGCTGCGCATCATCCTGCCGTACGCGGTGCTGATGGCGATCGTCGGTCTGCTCGAAACGCTGCTCACGTTCAATCTGACCGACGAGATCACCGAAACGCGCGGTCAGCCGAATCGCGAATGCGTGGCGCTCGGCGCCGCGAATATCGCCTCGGGACTGTTCGGCGGCATGGGCGGCTGCGCGATGATCGGCCAAACCATGATCAACCTGAATTCGGGGGGGCGCTCGCGGCTGTCGGGAATCGTCAGCGGCGTGATGATCCTGCTGTACATCCTGTTCCTGTCGCCGCTGATCGAGCGGATTCCGCTCGCGGCGCTGGTCGGCGTGATGTTCGTGGTCGCACAGCAGACCTTCGCATGGGGGTCGCTGCGCGTGCTCGGCAAGGTGCCGCGCAACGACGCGCTCGTGATCGTCGCGGTCACGGTCATTACCGTGTTCGCCGATCTCGCGATCGCGGTGATGTGCGGCATCGTGATCGCCGCGCTCAACTTCGCGTGGCAGCATGCGCGCGAAATTCATGCGCACGCCGAGGATCGCGCGGGCCACCGGACCTACGTGCCGCGCGGCACGCTGTTTTTCGCGTCGACCACGCGCTTTCACGAACTGTTCGATCCGGCGCGCGACCCGGCGAACGTGACCGTCGATTGCAGCCATCTGCTGCTCGCCGATCATTCGGCGCTCGCGGCCTTGCAGGGACTCGCCGAGCGTTATCGCAAGGCGGGCAAGCAGTTGAGCATGAAGAACCTGTCGGAGCGCAACCGCCAGTTGCTGAGCCGCGCGGGCGTCGGCTTCGCTTGAGGTTTCGTTTGGGACCTCGCCTGAGGCCGCGGGCCGAGGTCAGGATCGGGGTCGGGGTCGTGCTCAGGCTCAGGCACGAGCAAGGACACGCGGGCGTACACACTTCGCCAGCAAGCACCGCGTAGCCGCGTTCCTTCCCGCCGGTAGCGCGCGCCGCTTCGACTGCAGCGTCAACGCCGCGACCGTCTCACTCCGCCGACAGCGGCAGCGTCAACTCCGCCACCTCGCAGCGCGGCCACTGCCGCAGCACCTCGGGAGAAAGCAGCAGCTTGGCGGCCCGCACGCCCGCGCCCATGACGATCTGCATGCGCTCCATCACCGCGGCGTCGACGAGAATGCGCCAGTCCCGCGGCAGACCGAACGCGGTAATCCCGCCGAACTCCATCCGGCTATGCTCGACCGCCGTCTCGCGCTGCGCGAACGAGAGCCGCTGCGCGCCGAGCACGGCCTTCACCGCGCCGTTGACGTCGAGCCGCCGCGAACCGAGCGAAACGAGCGCCGCGTAATGCTCGCCGCCGTCCTTTTTGTAGCGGATCACGATCGTGTTCGCGCAGTCTTCGAGGCCGAAGCCGTAGCGCGCGCTGAAGGCGGCGGTATCGGAAGCGTCGTCGGTCACGCCGAACACCGTGATGCCCTGCGCCGGCAATTGTTCGACGACGTGCGCGGGCAGATGCGCGCCCCATTGATCGGCGGCGATGACGTCCAGTTGCTGTACGAATTCGTGCGAATGCATGGTAACGAGGAAGGTGAAGGGAATCCGCTGCATTCTAGCGGCATGCGCGGCGGCCGCGCAGCGCATGCATACCTGCCCGCACAACGATGTGACGGCGTGACGACGCATGGGCGCTGTGTCTTCGTCACGACGGCACGCGCCGCTTAGCTTGTATAGTGGCGGGCACACGGCTTGCGGAGGGCACGCAAGCGAAAGCCGCCCGCCGCGACAAGACGCGACGGCCCGGCACCGTTCGGAACACGACCATGGACCTCGACTCCTTCTCCACCGGGAACCTTCAGCAGGCAGCGCGCAAGCAGGCCAACTGGGTAATCGGCGCGCTGCGGCAATTCTCGGACAACCGCTGTCCGGCGCAGGCGGCCAGCATCGCGTTCTACGCGGCCTTCTCGCTTGCGCCGACGCTCGTGATGGTGATCGCCGTGGCCGGCTGGTTCTTCGGCGCGGCGGCCGCGCGCGGCGAACTGTACGGCCATATCAACGGCCTGATCGGCAATCAGGCCGCCGAGGGCGTGCAGACGATCGTCGAGAACGCGCATCATGCGGGCGCCAAAGGCGGCGTCGCGGCGATCATTTCGTTTTCGCTGCTGGCGATCGGCGCATCGGCGACGTTCTCGTCGCTCAACAGCGCCCTCAATATAGTGTGGCCCTACACCGGGCCGCGCACCTCGGGCGTGCTCGCGCTCGTGCGCGTGCGGCTGGTCTCGTTCGGGCTCGTGCTCGGCGTCGCGTTTCTGCTGATCGTCTCGCTCGTGCTCGATACGGTGATCGTCTTCATCGGCAACTGGCTGTGGGGCAACTCGCCCTATGTCGTGATCGGCAACCTGCTGCAACTCGGCGTCGGGCTGCTTGTGCTGGTGTTCGCGTTCGCCGGGCTGCTCAAGTTCCTGCCCGACGCGAAGGTGCTGTGGCGCGACGCGCTGGTCGGCGGCCTCGTCGCGGCCGTGCTGTTCACGGCCGGCAAGAAGCTGTTCGCGCTCTATCTCGCGCATGCCGGCATGGCCAGTTCGTTTGGCGCGGCCGGCTCGCTCGCGGTGCTGCTGATGTGGCTGTACTTCTCGGCGGCGGTGCTGCTGCTCGGCGCGGAGTTCTCGGCGGCGCGCGGGCGCCTGCACGATCCGCGCGGCGGCTGGGGCATGCAGAACGGCGCGCCGCCGGGCAG
>NZ_JAAGPQ010000155.1:0-238 GCF_017104985.1 Paraburkholderia sp. Ac-20342
GAAAAAAAAAAAAAAAAAAAAACAAAAAAGAGAACGGATGCGTGAGCACGGAATAAAAACAAAAAAAAGACAAAAGGATAGGAAAGTGAGTAATCAGAGAAGATAGATGAGAAGCGCAGACAATGGAGAAGAGTATGAAACGAAGATGATAGAGCGACGTTGATAATGAGAAGACGATGTGAGTGATAGCACGTGAAGTACGGATAGCTAGGAGACTGATGCAGGAAAGCACGAAGAA
>NZ_JAAGPQ010000156.1:0-8091 GCF_017104985.1 Paraburkholderia sp. Ac-20342
TAATGAAGACACGCTGCTGCTGAAGGCCCAGCTGAAAAAGCTCGAGACCCAGGCGCAGGTGGCCCAGCGCGAACAGGCGCTGCACCAGATGGGCGGCACCAGCGTCAGCATGGGCCAGGTCTCGCTGATCGTGACGCAGAGCCTCGGCCAGGCCACGATCGCGACGCTGTCCGCGGACGGCGCCGAATTCGACGTGCGCGCCGGCGACCGGCTGCCGGATGGCTCGCGTGTCGCGCAGATCCGCCCGGGCATGCTGGTGCTCGCCGATCCGGACGGGCACCGCACGATGCTGACGGTGTCGGCGCCGTCGCGCGGCGGCCTCCGCAACGTCGCCGCGAACCCGCTCGGGCCCGCCGGCGTTCCGCCGCTCCCGCCGCTTCCGTTGAGGTGATCGTGATGGCCGCTCCGACCGTACCGCCCGCAAACCCGCCCAAAGCCGTCACGCCGCTGGTGTTGTCGCGTAACGCTCAGGCTCAGGCCCAGGCCGCCGCGTTGGCTGTCACGCCGGCCATCCCGGCCGACGTGCCGCTGCAGGTCGTGCAGGCCGCGCCCGTGAGCGCGCGGCCGCTGTCGGACGACGGCGAATTCGCGGCAAGCGGCGAGGAGCGCAAGTTCCTCTGTCTGCTCGATGACGGCACGCTGCTGGTCGCGGACGGCCACGAGATGAATCCGTTCGTGCTGTCGTACTGCGCCCGGCTCGAACGGCTCAACTGCCGCTACGCGACACGGCTCGTGAGCCTCGACGCGATCCGGCGCGCCTATCAGGGGCAGCGCCGCGACGGCAGTGCCGAGCGCATCGACCACACGCAGATGCAGGTGGTCGCGAAGAATCTGATCGCGCGCGCGTGCGACGAGCGCGCCTCGGACATCCATATCCGCGTGAACCGCTTCACGACGGAAATCCTGTTTCGCGTCCACAACGAGCTGGTGCGCGTGTCGGAGCAGACGCGCGAGTACGGCGAGCGGCTGCTCGCGACGCTGTACTCGGCGATGTCGAGCGTGTCCGACAACACCTATAAGCCGAACGAGCGCCAGGACGCGGCGATCGGCGACCGCGACAAGCTGCCGGACCGCCTGTTCGGGGTGCGGATCGCAACCGCGCCGACCAGCGTCGGCAATCTGATGGTGCTGCGACTGCTCTACAACGACGCTGGCGAATCGACCGAGCTGACCGACCTCGGCTTCACGAGCGAGCACGCGTTTGCGTTCGACCTGCTCGCGCAGCAGCCGCATGGCATGAACATCATCAGCGGGCCGACCGGCTCCGGCAAATCGACCACGCTGCAACGCGTGCTGACGAGGCAGTTGCGCGACATGGCCGGCTCGATTCATGTCATCACCGTCGAAGACCCGGTCGAATATCCGATCGAGGGCGCGGTACAGACGCCGGTCGTCAACGCGCCGACCGAGGAAGCGCGCTCGCTCGCGTTCGCCGCCGCGATCTCGAACGCGATGCGGCTCGACCCGGACACGATCATGATCGGCGAGGTGCGCGACCGCGCTTCCGCGCAGAGCGCGCTGCGCGCGGCGATGACCGGCCACCAGGTCTGGACGACCGTGCACGCGAACGGCGCGCTCGCGATCGTCGACCGGCTCGTCGATCTCGGCTTGCCGCTCGCGATGGTCACCGACGAATCGCTCGTCACCGGCCTCATCAGCCAGCGCCTCGTCAAGCTGCTGTGCCCGCATTGCTCGCGGCCGCTCGCCGAGGCGGCGGACGAGCTCGACATGGGGCTCGTCGCGCGCGTCAAGCGGGCGGTCGGCCCGCGCTTCGACCAGGTGCGCATCGCGGGGCCGGGCTGCCCGTGCTGCAAGCACGGCACGATCGGGCGCACGGTGCTCGCCGAGGTGATCCACACCGACACGACGTTCTTCGAACTGCTGCGCGCCGGGCGCAAGGCCGATGCCCAGCAGTACTGGCTGCAGCAGCTCGGCGGGCAGACGGTCGCGCAGCACGCGATCGAAAAAGTGGCCGCCGGACTCGTCGATCCGCGCATGGCGGAGCGCGTGGTCGGGCCGCTGACGCAACACGGCGGCGCGCGTGCGCTCGCGCTGGAAAGCGTCTATGGCACTTGAACTGAATCGCCGCTGGGCGCGCGTCCAGTTGACCGCGCCGGCGCGTATGCGGCTTTACCGCAAGATCGCGAAGATGCTGTCGGCCGGGCTGCCGCTGCTGAAGATTCTCGAGGAGCTGGAACTGCGCGCGTCGCACGAGGGCCGCAAGCCGAACGAGCCGCTCGCGCTGACGCTCGCCGACTGGCGCAGCGTCGTGCAGAACGGCGGGATGCTGGCGGAAGCGCTGGCGTGGTGGGTGCCGCACGCCGAACAGATGATCGTGATGGCGGGCGAGCAGTCGGGCCGCCTGGAAGCGTCGCTGGTCAACGTTTGCGCGCTCGTTCAGTACAGCAGGCGAATCCGGGCCGCGGTGATCGGCGGGCTCACGTATCCGGTCGTGATTCTCGCGATGACGGTCGGCTACGTCTACCTGTTCGGCAAGCTCGTGATCCCGCGCTTCGCGAGCATCGTGAGCCCGGAGCACTGGCATGGCGTCGCGCGCTCGCTGTACGAGCTGTCCCGCTTCGTGCAGGGCGGGATGCTGTACTGCATCGTCGTCGCGCTGCTGCTGTTCGTGCTGCTCGTGTATTCGATGCCGCGCTGGTCCGGCAAGACGCGCAACGTGCTCGACCGCTATCCGCCGTATTCGGTTTACCGGCTGATCGTCGGTTGCGGCTTTCTCGTCGCGTTCTCGTCGTTGCAGTCGGCAGGCTTCACCGTCGAGAAGTCGCTCGCGCGGCTCGCGATCGATGCGCGGCCATGGCTGCGCCAGCGCATTGACGACGTGCTGTTCGGCGTGAAGTCCGGGCTCAACGTCGGCGAGGCGATGAAGATCACCGGCTATCGCTTCCCGTCGGCGGAGATCGTCGACGATCTGTGCGTGTACGCCGACTACAAGGGTTTCGCCGAAGCGCTGCAGTCGATCGCGAACGAATGGATCACCGAGGGCGTCGAGACGATCGAGGCGCAGATGCGGGTCATCAACGGCGCCGCGATCGTCGGGCTCGCGCTCGTGCTGTCGTGGCTCATCAGCGGATTCTTCGGAATCCAGCAGGAAATCGCCGGGCTCGCACGGAGCCTGCATTGACGAACTTATTCCGCGGGAGGGACCGGGTAGTGAGGGCGGTATCGGATTGAATGGCCAGGCGCGCACAACCCCTTGTCCCGTCGCGCCGATTGTCGAACTGAAGGAGCACAACATGCAGCACATGAAGACCCCTACGAATGAATCGAATCGTTTCGCCATCCTGAATCAACGCGCGCGCCGCCGGCAACGCGGCGCGTCGCTGCTCGAGGCGATCGCCTATCTCGGGATCGCGGCGATCGTCGTGATCGGCGCGGTTGCGCTGCTGAACGGCGCGTTCAGCAGCGCAAGCACCAACGAGTTGTCCGAGCAGGTCACCGCGATCCAGACCGGTGTGAAGAAGCTGTATATGGGGCAGTCGGGCGGGTACGCCGACCTCAGCAACACGGTGCTGGTGTCGGCCGGCGTGTTGCCGGCCACGGTCACGGTGAGCAGCGCCGGCGCCGTGACCAACAGCTGGGGCGGTGCTGTCACGGTAGCCGGTACGGCCACTAATTTTACGATCCAATACGCGGAGGTGCCGGCGTCTGTCTGCGTCAACGCGGTGACGGGCGGTGGCGGCTGGACGTCGATCAAGATTGGTAGCACGACGGAAGGGACGCTGCCGATTGCGCCGTCTCAGGCCGCGACCGACTGCGGCTCTGCGCCGGTAACAATCGTCTGGACCTCTCTCTGACCACGATGATCCCGCCGCTTCATGCCTTCCTCCGCTCGCTCTCCGGAACCCGCTCATGTACCTGATGTGGGCCGTCGCCGCGCTCGGCGCGATTTTCGGCGCGTACGCGCTGCTCGACCACGGCACGGCGCCGCTCGCGCCGGGGCCGTCGTCGGTCGCGCTCGCGACGGGCATGAGCGAGTACCGGCAGGCGGTGATCGCGTTCGCACGGCAAAACCCGACGTTTACCGGCAGCGTGTCGGCGGCGGCGCTCGCGCCGTTTCTCGGCGCGAACCAGCCGACGCCGCTCTGGCAGAACTACGTGCAGCCGAACCAGGACGCGGCCGGCAGTCTCGTCGTCGTCTACGGAACGCAGGCCCCGGCGACGGCCGCGATCACCGGCATGGAGCAGCTTGCGCAGGGCTCCGCGCTCGCGGGCGTCGCGCTCGGCCCGAGCATCGTGTCGCCCGGCAATCCGGCGGTGCCGCTGCCGGCCGCGCTCGCGAACACGATTCCGAACGGCATGCCGGTATGGATGGCCCAGGCGTATGACTAGGCCGCTCCGAACCACGCCTTCCTTCGCCGGCCGCCTGCGCGCGCGCGGCTTCACGATGATCGAGATGCTCGCGGTGCTCGCGCTCGCGGCGATCCTCGTGACGGGCATCGCCGTGATGGCGAACTCGGCGCTCGAAGACACGCGCGGGCAGCAGGCCGCGCTGTACCAGTCGCAACTGGTGGCAGCGGCGACGCAACTGATCGAACAGAATTTCACGGCGCTGTCGACGCAGGCGAACGCCTCGACGCCCGTTGTCGCGAAGCTGACCGGCACGCCGCTGCAGATGTCGACCTACCTGCCGTCCGCGCTCAGCGCGACGAACGCGTATGGGCAGACGCCGTGCCTGCTGATCTACGGCACGGACCAGCCGGGCGCGCTGCAGGCGCTGCTCGTGACCGAAGGCGGCACGACGATTCCCGATCCGGAACTCGGCTACATCGCCGGGAATGCGGGGGCGGGCGGCGGCTCGATCCAGGCGGCCAACAATCCTTCCGGCGCGGCGAACGGCGCATTCGGCAGCTGGAAGGTCACGACGCCGAACCCGGCCGGCGCGACGTGCTCGGGCACGAAGACGGGCGTTGGCCACGTCGCGAGCCTGATTTTCTACAACGGCACGCAGACGCAGAACGCCGATTTCCTGTACCGCGTCGCGGTGCCCGGCAATCCGGCCGCGAACACGATGCAGGTGCCGATCGTGCTCGCGCAGCAGACCGACTACGCGGACTGCTCACAGACCGGCGCCATCGCGGCCGATTCGACCGGCAACGTGCTGAGCTGCACGGGCAGCAAGTGGACCCCGCAGGCGTCGCTTCACTGGCGCGAACCGGTCGCTAACGCGGCGGCGCTGCCGTCGTCGGCTTCGTCGAGCCAGGGCGACGTGCGAATGACGCTCGCGACGAACCGCGCATACACGTTTAACGGCACCGACTGGCAGGCCCTCGCGGTCGACGAGGCAGGCAACCTCGCGCTCGGCAACGCGCAGACGCTCGGCGCGGCCTGTCCGGCGCAGGCGTCGGGCACGACGCTCGTGTCCACCGACGCGACGGGGCGCGTTCTGTCGTGCCGCAACGGCACCTGGCAGGCGCAGGCGGAGATCAACCCGCAGCCGTTCCCAACCGACACCGATTGCGCGGTGCAGGTCGGCCAGTCGGGCACGAGCGATTTCCCGTGCGGCACGCAGGCCGGGGCGATCACGTACGACGACACGATGGGCTATTACCAGTCGGTCGTCACGCGCAACGTGCCGCAACTGCCCGCGAACGGCGCCCTTTCCGTCTACGCGTGGTCGCACCTGAACGACGCGTTCGTGACGTCCTGTCCGAGCGCGCCGCAGGACCTGACGGGCGGTAGTGGCGGGTATGTGACGCTGCTCGTCGAACTGCTGAACCTGGACCTGCCCGACGGCAGCAACGTCGTCGCGAAGGTCGTGAACCAGTCGTCGCGGGTGAGGGGCGATCTCGCGAACGTGCCGGTGAACATGACGAACGCGCTGCCGCTGAACAAGAACGGCTACCAGGTACGCCTGACGACGTTCTGGATTTTGTATGGCAGCGCGAACCCGGCGTCGTTTCAGCCGAGTTACTGCGGCACGGGCAACAACATTTTCCCGGCAACCGGAGTGGTGACCTCGTGGAATATCACGCCGACCTACTGATCCGCCGCCGGCCCGGCGCTGCCGCGCCCGCCGCTGCCCGAAACCGGGCGGCGACGGGGCGCGCCGCGTCAGTGCGGCGCGAGCGTCTGCAGCATCTCGTGCAGTTCCAGCCGGCTGTAGGCGGCGCGCAGCACGTCGCGCGGCAGGCACTGCTGCTTCGACGCGAGGCTGAACAGATGGTCGTTCAGCAGGCGCGACATGTTGTCCTCCTTGCGCTTCATGAACTCGGCGAGGTACGGCAGCTTGGCCGGGTCGGTCAGCATGCCGGCGATCTGCTGGTTGTTGTTGAACAGCAGTTCGCTCGCCAGCACGAAGTTCTCGCCGTCCTGGGTCGGCACGAGGCACTGGCAGATCACGCCGATCAGGCAGTTCGCGAGCGCGGCCGCGTAGCGCTCGCGCTGCTCCGCCGGGAAGAACGACAGCAGCCGCGTGATGGTGCCGACGGCGCTCGCCGTGTGCATCGTCGCGAGCACCAAGTGGCCCGATTCGCCGGCCTGCAGGGCCGTTTCGGCCGTCTCGGGGTCGCGCACCTCGCCGACCATGATGACGTCGGGCTTCTGGCGCAGCGCCTCGCGCAGCCCGGCCGGGAAGCTCGGCGTATCGGTCGGCACCTGGCGCTGCGAGACGATCGACGAGCGGCCTTCGAGTTCGTACTCGATCGGCTCCTCGATCGTGATGATGTGGGCGTTGCGCGTCCGGTTGATGTGTTCGAGCAGCGACGCGATCGTCGTGGTCTTGCCGGAGCCGGTCGGCCCCGTCACGAGCACGAGCCCCTTCGCGCTGTCGATCATCGAGCGCACGTAGGCGGGCAGGCCGAGCTTGTCGAGCGGCAGCGGTTCGAGCGGCAGGCGGCGAATCGAGATCACCAGCTTGCGGCCGCCGTTGGTGCGGTAGATGTTGCAGCGCAGCCGGCAGCGCGTCAGCACGAACGGGCGATCGATCGCGCCGCGTTGCAGATGCGCTTCCCAGTCCGGCTCGATCGCCGCGAGCGTCGGCACCATTTCGTCGAACAGCACCGGCTCCTCGCCGACGGCGAGCCAGCCGCGCGGCGCCTTGATCATGATCGGGCGGTCCTGCTCGATGTGGATGTCGGTGAAGGTCTGACGCAGGTCGATCAGTTCGAGAATTTCGCGCGTGAGGTCGCGGCGCTCCGGCAGCGGGGCGTTCATGGCCGAGGGTGTCCTGGTAATTCGAAGATAGACGGAACTTACATGAAAAATCTCAGAGGTGTCGGGGAAGCCGGCGCGAATTCGTTGTCCCAGCGGGGGCTGCAATGAAGTTCGCCGGTAGATTGAGGGCGCTCGCCGTCTGCGCGGCATTGGCGGCCTGCGGCGTGGCGCCGCAGGCCAGCGCGGCGCCGGTGCACTGGAAAAAGGCGATCGTCGACTACGAAGCCGAGGGCAAGGACATCAAGGACGTGCTGCGCGACCTCGGTTCGAGTCAGGGCATTCCGACGCGAATCGCGCCGGACGTCACCGGCACGGTCAGCGGCAAGTTCCATCTGCCGCCGCGCCGCTTTATCGACACGCTCGCCGCGTCGTTCGGCTTCGTCTGGTACTTCGACGGCGAGATCCTCGATATCACGGCCGCGTCGGATCTGCAGAGCACGCTCGTGAAGCTCGACACGGCGGACACCGCGTCGCTGAGCGACGCGCTCGACCGGCTGCACATCTCGGACGACCGCTTCCCGATCGTCTACGACACCGCGCAGGGCACGGCGCTCGTCAGCGGACCGCCGCGCTACGTGCAGATGGTGACCGCGGTCGCGAACCGGCTCGACAGCAACGCCGCGCGCGTGAGCGGCACCGAGGTGCGGGTGTTCCCGCTGCGCCACGCGTGGGCCGAGGACCGCACGGTGCCGCTCGACGGCCAGAAGGTGACGCTCGAGGGCGTCGCGGCGGTGCTGAACAACATCTACCATCCGCACAGCGAGAAGGGCCAAGGCCAGGGCCAGGGTAAAGGCGGCAACGGCAACCGCGGCGGCCACGCGGGGGCGGGCAGCGTGACGCGCGCCACGCCGCTCAACGACGTGAACGGCAACGCGAGCAACGGCCCGTACGTGCCGCCGCCGGTGCCGCCGGGCGAGG
>NZ_JAAGPQ010000157.1:0-8169 GCF_017104985.1 Paraburkholderia sp. Ac-20342
GCGCGGCGGCCGGAATCCATTCGAGCGCGGCCTTGACGTTGGCGGGCAGTCCGCGCAGGCCCTTGAGCTTTGTTTTATAGGCTTTCAGTTCGGCGGCGGTCGGCAGCTTTTCGTGGACCAGCAGATACGCGATCTCCTCGAATTCGCAGGCACCGGCGATGTCGAGAATGTCGTAGCCGCGATAGTGAAGGTCATTGCCGGTCTTGCCGACCGTGCACAGCGCGGTATTGCCCGCGGTCACACCCGACAGCGCGACGGATTTCTTCGGTTTGAAGCCGCTTTGCGTTTCGCCTTGTGCTTCCTTACCGCCCACTGCGCCAGCGGTTTGCGTCGTCTCGCTCATCTTCCGCTTTCTCCTGTGTGCCGGCTTGCCGCCGCCGTTTGACCCGCGCGGCTCATGTGCCGGACTGTCCGTTAGCGCCTGCTTGCGCAAACAGCGGCGCCGCTTTTGGCGGAACCGCACGGCCGGTGGTTTGCGCGCGGCGCAGCACCGACCAGTAATAGCGATAGCTCGCGCGGTCATGCAGCGTATCGCCATGACGCGTCGGGCCCCATTGCGCGGACTGCGCGGCCAGCAGGATTTCGGCGGCCGTGGCGATTTCCTCGTCGCGCGGCGCGAACGCGGCGACGATCGCCTCGATCTGCGCGGGATGGATGCTCCACATGCGCGTGTAGCCGAACTCGTTGCGCGCGCGGGCGGCGTCGTTGGCGACCACGCTCATGTCGCGCACTTCGGTGCTCACGTTATGCGAGGGCACCTTGCCATGCGCATGGCAGGCGGCCGAGATTTCGAGCTTGGCGCGCCGCACGAGCGGATGATCGAACTGGCCCGGCGAGCGCATGGCCGTGTCGGGAATCGCGCCGTCGTGCGCGGAGACGAAATCCATCAGGCCGAAGCTCAGCGCCTCGACGCCCGGCAGCGCGGCCAGTTCGAACACGCGCGTGAGCGCGCCGTGAGTTTCGACCAGCAGTTGCGCCGGCACTGGTTGCGCGATGTTCAGCTCGCGCCGCGTCGCTTCGATGAACGCGACCATTTCGGCCGCATCGTGGACGTTGCGGATTTTCGGCAACGTGATGTAAGCGGGTGCTCGCTTCGCGGCGCGCAGAATCAGGCGCACGTCGTCGCGCCAGTGCGCGTGAGCGAAGTCGTGGATGCGCACGCCGACGCGGCCGAAGCGGTCGTGCTCGCTGCCGAGCAACGACGCGACGAGTTCCGCATGCTCGGCCTCGCGGCCGACCTGGGCGCCGTCTTCGCAATCGAGCGTGATATCGAACACCGGGCCCAGTTGCTGCTGCAACGCGAGCGACTTCAGCATCAGCTTTTCGCTGCCGGCGTAGTGGTCGCAGGCAGGCAGCACAGCGGGCGGCGCTTCGCCGTCAAACAGCACTTCGGCGGGTGTGAGAACGCGCATCTTCGGCGTGAAGGATGGGGTGATTAGAGAAAACTGGATTCGGGCGTGCTCTGCAGAGGCGCTGCGCGGCAACTGCAAAGCAGGCTCGAATCCGTTGCGAACCGCTGCCTTTCAGTGGCGATTTCAACGGCAATTCGCACGGCAATTTGCGCGAAAAAAACCGGAACCCGCCGCGCTGAAGCTTCGGAGTTCCGGTTCGTTTGCATCGGAGGCTTAGCCCAGCAGGTGTTGAACGCCTTCGCGCTCTTCGAGCAGTTCCTGCAGCGTGCCGTCCATCTTTTCGCGCGAGAACGCGTCGATTGCGAGACCTTCGACGCGCTTGTACTCGCCGTTTTCGCACGTTACCGGCACGCCGTAGATGATGTCTTCGGGGATGCCGTACGAGCCGTCCGACGGAATGCCCATCGTGACCCACTTGCCGTTGGTGCCGAGCACCCAGTCGCGCACGTGGTCGATTGCCGCGTTAGCCGCCGAGGCCGCCGACGACAGGCCGCGCGCTTCGATGATCGCCGCGCCGCGCTTGCCGACGGTCGGGATGAACGTGTTGCGGTTCCATTCTTCGTCGTTGATGAGCTTGGTCAGGTCCTGGCCTTCGGCCGTTGCGACGCGGAAGTCCGGGTACATGGTCGGCGAGTGGTTGCCCCACACGGCGAGCTTTTCGATCGACGCGACCGGCTTGCCCGACTTGGCGGCCAGTTGCGACAGCGCGCGGTTGTGGTCGAGGCGCAGCATCGCGGTGAAGTTCTTCTTCGGCAGATCCGGCGCCGACTTCATGGCGATGTAGGCGTTCGTGTTGGCCGGGTTGCCGACCACCAGCACCTTCACATCGCGGCTCGCGACGTCGTTCAGCGCCTTGCCCTGAACCGTGAAGATTTCGGCGTTGGCCGACAGCAGGTCCTTGCGCTCCATGCCCTTCGAACGCGGACGCGCGCCGACCAGCAGGGCGATGTCGGCGTCCTTGAACGCGACCTTCGGGTCGTCCGTGATCACGACGCCCGACAGCAGCGGGAAGGCGCAATCATCCAGTTCCATCACGACGCCTTTGACGGCGGCTTGCGCTTGCGGCAGATCGAGCAGCTGCAGGATGACCGGCTGATCCTTGCCGAGCAGGTCGCCATTGGCGATGCGGAACAGCAGGGAGTAAGCGATTTGACCTGCGGCGCCGGTGACGGCAACGCGCTTTGCGGGCTTAGCCATTGAGAAATCTCCAGGACGATGCGTTAGACGCTAGGAAAAACGCCATTCTATATGCGCGTTCAGCGAAGCGTTATGAAACACGGCGGATTTACTGCTCGCGTACGGATGTGCCGACGAACCCGGTGCATGCCGGGCCCGGACGGCGCGTTGCGGCAAGACCGCCATGCCGGAAACCTGTACTGCCGAGCGGGACGGGATGGTGCGCTGCCGGACCGCCGCTGCACGGTGCGAACTCCTGCGAACAGCGCGTTTCGGCAAGCGTCTGGCCAGCGGATGGCGGCGAATCGAAACCTGAACTGCGTAGGGAACGGCATGGTGCAGAGTGGTTGCCAGCGCGTCGCGGCACTGCATCAAACAGCTGCCGGAAAACCCCGCAAACCCTTGCTCGACAAGGAGTGTAGGAGTCGACACAGACAAAGTCAACATTATCTTATGTCTTATATAAGACACATCTCTTACCGGGAAAAGTCTGGACGCGCCCCGGCCCTTTATGATGAAATGCGCGCATGAATTCGAACCCGGCGAATCCTGTGAACCCGAATGGCCAGGGGGCCGCGGGCGAGGCTGTACCCGTTGCCGCACCGGTTGCGTCGCCTACTTTCAGCCCTCTATATCAGCAGATCAAGGGGCTGATTACGCAGAGTCTCGAAAGCGGCGAGTGGAAGCCCGGCGAGATCATCCCGAGTGAAGTCGAACTGGCGGCCCGTTTCAAGGTGAGCCAGGGCACCGTGCGCAAGGCGATCGACGAACTGGCCGCCGACAACCTGCTGGTGCGCCGCCAGGGCAAAGGCACTTTTGTTGCAACGCACAACGAAGATCGCGCGCAGTTCCGCTTCCTGAGACTGCTCGCCGACGACGGCGCCGAGCATCCGCACGTGAGCCGCCTGCTCGAATGCCGGCGCCTGCGGGCATCGGCGGAGATCGCCCGGCAGCTCGATCTGAAGCCGGCCGACCCGGTCGTGCTGATCAAGCGTCTGCTGCAATTCGACGGCGAAGTCACCGTGCTCGACGAGATCTGGCTGCCGGGCGCCGTGTTCCGCGGGCTTACGCTCGAGCGGCTCTCGGAGTACAAAGGCCCCCTCTACGCGATGTTCGAGACGGAATTCGGCACGCGCATGATTCGCGCGACCGAGAAGATCCGCGCGGTGGCGGCCGAGCCTTCCGTGGCGGACCTGCTGCATGTGCCGGCGGGTTTTCCGTTGCTTTCTGTGGAGCGCGTGTCCTATACCTATGGGGACCGCCCCGTCGAAGTCCGGCGGGGTTGGTATGTCACAACCGGGTATTACTATCAGAACGATCTGAGCTGAATTGGGCTGGAACGAGGCGTGGCGTCCTACACGCGTGCCTCTCGGAAGGTGCCTTCATCGCGCTCGCGGCAATCAATCCGTAGGGGTTTTCGCTGCAGCGCGATATAAAAAGGCGCTAAAATCGCGGATTAGTGTGACTACATAGTAGGGGTCTAGCATGGCAGAAGCCGTAAAAAAACCGAGGCCGGAATTCCGGAACATCGGTATTGGGCAAATATTGACGTCGTACCGTCTCCCGCTAGCGGGGCGCGTGTCGATTTTGCATCGCGTGAGTGGTGCCTTGTTGTTTGTATTTCTTCCGTTCCTGCTGTACCTCTTCGATCAGAGCCTGACCTCGGAACTCAGTTTCGACGTTTTCAAGGGCTTCCTCTCCAACATCGTCGTCAAGCTGATCACGCTCGTTCTTGCGTGGGCTTTCCTGTTCCATTTCTGCGCCGGCGTCCGTCACCTCGTGATGGATACGAACCACAACTCGGTCTCGAAGGAAAAGGGCAAGTCGACCTCGGTCGTCGTGTTGGTCGTGTCGTCGCTGCTCACCATCGCATTCGCGGCCAAACTGTTCGGAGCATTCTAAAAAATGTCAGCCAATAACCGAATCGGTTCGAAGCGTCTCGTCGTCGGTGCGCATTACGGTCTGCGCGACTGGCTCGCCCAGCGCATCACCGCCTGCATCATGGCGATCTACACCGTGATCCTGCTCGCCTGGTTCTTCGGCGCGCACGACTTCTCGTACGACGGCTGGGCGTCGATCTTCGCGACGCAGTGGATGAAGCTCGCCACGTTCGTCACGCTTCTCGCGCTGTTCTACCACGCGTGGGTCGGTATCCGCGATATCTGGATGGACTACGTGAAGCCCGTTGGTGTGCGTCTGCTGCTTCAGGCGCTGACGATCGTCTGGTTGCTCGCATGTGCGGGCTACGCTGCGCAGATTCTCTGGAGAGTATAAAAGCATGGTTGCAATCAAGAATTCTCTGCCGCGTCGCAAGTTTGACGTGGTCATCGTCGGCGCGGGCGGCTCGGGGATGCGCGCGTCGCTGCAACTCGCGCGCGCCGGCCTGTCGGTTTGCGTGCTGTCCAAGGTGTTCCCGACGCGTTCGCACACGGTCGCGGCGCAAGGCGGCATCGGCGCTTCGCTCGGCAACATGAGCGAAGACAACTGGCACTACCACTTCTACGACACGATCAAGGGCTCCGACTGGCTCGGCGACCAGGACGCGATCGAGTTCATGTGCCGCGAAGCACCGAACGCCGTCTACGAACTCGAACACTTCGGCATGCCGTTCGACCGTAACGCCGACGGCACGATCTATCAGCGCCCGTTCGGCGGCCACACCGCGAACTATGGCGAAAAGCCGGTGCAACGCGCCTGCGCGGCGGCTGACCGTACCGGTCACGCGCTGCTGCACACGCTGTACCAGCAGAACGTCGCGGCCAAGACGCAGTTCTTCGTCGAATGGATGGCGCTGGACCTGATCCGCGACGCCGACGGCGACGTGCTCGGCGTGACCGCGCTGGAAATGGAAACCGGCGACGTCTACATCCTCGAAGGCAAGACCACGCTGTTCGCCACGGGCGGCGCGGGCCGCATCTTCGCGGCGTCGACCAACGCGTTCATCAACACTGGCGACGGCCTCGGCATGGCGGCCCGTTCGGGCATCGCGCTGCAGGACATGGAATTCTGGCAATTCCACCCGACCGGCGTGGCCGGCGCGGGCGTGCTGATTACCGAAGGCGTGCGCGGCGAAGGCGGCATTCTGCGTAACTCGAACGGCGAGCGTTTCATGGAACGCTACGCGCCGACGCTGAAGGATCTGGCGCCGCGCGACTTCGTTTCGCGTTCGATGGACCAGGAAATCAAGGAAGGCCGCGGCGTGGGTCCGAACAAGGATCACGTGTTGCTCGACCTGTCGCACATCGGCGCCGAGACGATCATGAAGCGTCTGCCGTCGATCCGCGAAATCGCGCTGAAATTCGCGAACGTCGACTGCATCAAAGAGCCGATCCCGGTTATCCCGACCATTCACTATCAGATGGGCGGTATTCCGACGAATATTCACGGCCAGGTCGTCGGTACGCCGAAGGGTCATGAAGAAATCGTCAACGGTTTCTACGCTGTGGGCGAATGCTCGTGCGTGTCGGTGCACGGCGCGAACCGTCTCGGCACGAACTCGCTGCTCGACCTCGTGGTGTTCGGCCGCGCGGCCGGCAACCATATCGTCAAGCACGTGACGGAACTGAAGGAACACAAGCCGCTGCCGGCCGACGCCGCCGACTTCGCGCTGTCGCGTCTCGCGAAGCTCGATAGCTCGTCGTCGGGCGAGTACACGCAGTCGGTCGCGAACGACATTCGCGGCACGATGCAGAAGCACGCCGGCGTGTTCCGTACTTCGGCCCTGCTGGCCGAAGGCGTCGACGCGATCCGCGAAGTGGCGGCGCGCGTCGACAACATCCATCTGAAGGACAAGTCGAAGGTGTTCAACACGGCCCGTGTCGAAGCGCTCGAAGTGGCGAACCTGATCGAAGTGGCACGCGCCACGATGGTCTCCGCCGAAGCGCGCAAGGAAAGCCGTGGCGCGCACGCGCACAACGACTTCGAACATCGCGACGACGAAAACTGGCTGCGCCATACGTTGTGGTTCAGCGAAGGCGATCGCCTCGACTACAAGCCGGTTCACATGCAGCCGCTGACCGTCGAATCGGTTCCGCCGAAAGCGCGTACCTTCTAAGGCACAAGTCAAAGGAATTCAGAAATGGCCAAGCGTACATTTGAAATTTACCGCTACGATCCGGACAAGGACGCCGCACCGCGCATGCAAACGTACGAGATCGACATCGACTCGCACGAACGCATGCTGCTCGACGCGCTCGTCAAGCTGAAGGCGCTCGACGAAACCCTGTCGTTCCGTCGCTCGTGCCGCGAAGGCGTGTGCGGTTCGGACGCAATGAACATCAACGGCAAGAACGGCCTCGCGTGCCTGACGAACCTGAACGACCTGCCGCAGAAGATCGTGCTGCGTCCGCTGCCGGGCCTGCCCGTCGTGCGTGACCTGATCTGCGACTTCACGCAGTTCTTCAACCAGTATCACTCGATCAAGCCGTACCTGATCAACGATACGCCGCCGCCGGAAAAGGAACGTCTGCAGTCGCCGGAAGAGCGCGACGAGCTCGACGGCCTCTACGAATGTATCCTGTGCGCCAGCTGCTCGACCTCGTGCCCGAGCTTCTGGTGGAACCCGGACAAGTTCGTCGGCCCGGCCGGTCTGCTGCAGGCCTACCGCTTCATCGCGGACAGCCGCGACCAGGCGACCGGCGAGCGCCTCGACAACCTGGAAGATCCGTACCGTCTGTTCCGTTGCCACACCATCATGAATTGCGTCGACGTTTGCCCGAAGGGCCTGAACCCGACCAAGGCGATTGGCAAGATCAAGGAATTGATGGTTCGCCGCACGGTCTGAGATGGACGCATCGCATCAGTCCGACCCTCTCCGCCGCGCGCGCCTTCGCTGGCGCGCGCGGCGGGGCCTGCTGGAAAACGATCTTTTCATGGAGCGTTTTTTCAGCCGATATGAGCATGACCTCAGCGATGCCGACGTGGGCGCTCTCACGCGCCTGCTCGAGCTGAGCGACAACGACCTGATGGACTTGCTACTCGCGCGCAAGGAACCAGAAGGCGATCTTGCCGACCCGGACGTGGTTCGGGTTCTGGAGTTACTGCGCAACGCTTGAGTGCCGCCAGTCCGTTGATCCAGGCGTGCAATTATCGAAACCCCGTATCCATACTTCGATTGAGGATGTGCTATGACCCCGTCAGATGTTAAAGCCACGCTATCGTTCAGCGACAATTCGCCGAGCGTCGAAATGCCGATCTACAAGGGTACGATTGGCCCGGATGTTATCGACATTCGCAAGCTGTACGGACAGACCGGCAAATTCACGTACGATCCGGGCTTCATGTCGACGGCGTCGTGCAATTCGGCGATTACCTACATCGATGGCGACAAGGGCGAACTGCTCTACCGCGGCTACGCGATCGACAACCTCGCGCAGAACGCCGACTTCCTCGAAACCTGCTACCTGCTGCTGAACGGCGAACTGCCGAACGCCGCCCAGAAGACCGAGTTCGTCGACACCGTCACGAAGCACACGATGGTGCACGAGCAGATGCAGTTCTTCTTCCGCGGCTTCCGCCGCGACGCGCACCCGATGGCGATTCTGGTCGCCGCGGTCGGCGCGCTGTCCGCGTTCTATCACGA
>NZ_JAAGPQ010000014.1:0-119252 GCF_017104985.1 Paraburkholderia sp. Ac-20342
CCCATCCGCACCTCGTCAAAAAATGCAGGAATTACGCGTTAATATGCCTGCTTCCTGCAATTCCCTCAACCCCATTCAGAGCGCAAAGCCTTGCACCATAAGGCTTCGAGGATTGTTCAGGCTCGACTATCTACGTGACAGGCGTTCCTCGAAAGGACTCACCACTTCTAATCATTCGGAATCCTGAAAACTTGGCACCCCGTCTCGTTCAGGACCGGAGAATCCGTTGCTTCAACAGATCCGAATTGCCATGCGTCCAGAAGACGTGACGTTGGCGACCTTGACTTGAGTCAAGCCTTCACATTTCTGTGATCGCCTGGCAAACTAGCGTACAGCGATGCCATCCTGCCCCGGCGACACCCTGGCCAGGTAGCGAGCTACCGCGGAAATGTCTTCGCTCGATAACGTTGCTACGATGCCGTTCATGGCGCCGGTCGGGTCATGACGTTGTCCTGACTTGAACGCGGCCAATTGACCCGAAAGATAGGCCTCGCCCTGTCCGGCGAGTCGAGGCGCCCGATCTTTGCCCATCAGCTTTGCTCCATGGCAAGCTTGACAACTCCCGGCTTGAAGCAGCGCCAGTCCTCGCTTCTCGAGCGCCGAGTCGGCTGGCACGTCCTCGTTTCGAGTCGGCGCTTGCCTGGCGAAGTAGGCAGCCAGTGCATCGATCTGTGCATCGGTGAGATCCTTCGCGAGCGGCGCCATATACGGGCTCTGACGTTGCCCCGTGGCAAACGCATGTAACTGTTCGGCCACATAGACCGGCGGTTGACCGGACAACGCTGGATACCACGTGTTGAGCGACTGCCCATGCGACCCATGACAGTAGAAGCAGGTCTCTTGCGGCTGGGGCCAGGGACCGGCGTCGGCTTTGTTCGCTTCACTGATCTGGGACATGGCTTTCTCGAAGCGCATGCCGTCCAGCATGTCGCGCCCGTAGAGTGCACCCGCGCCGAGCGCACCCACGATCGCCACGATAATCAAGGTCCGTTTCATTTATGCTCCCTCGCTGCGTTGTGCGAAGGTCGCCAGCGCCTGCAGTGCCGCCCGGTGACCGGAGCGCACCGCGCCGTCCATTGCGCCGGCCCAAAGGTCGGCAGTCTCAGTTCCCGACCAGATCAACCGGCCCACAGACGGGTGGAGGAACTTGCCCCATTTCGTCCAGAAGCCTGGCGGTATGGGATGGATGCATTGCAACGTCCATGGATCGACCCGGCCCCAGTCGAAATCGTGGAACTGCGTCGGGCGCAGCGCCTTGTATCCGAAGGACTGGGCATAGATCGCGGACAGCATCCGCTCGGCTGCTTTGGGATCGCCGGGGACCGAGCCCGGTGCCACGAATGCGCTGATCACGCCAACCGATGCATCTGGCGGGGAGTTGTCATAGGCCATGAAGACTGGTCCGCCGACCTGGAAGATCTGTCCATTCAGGCCGTCATCGCGCCAGAATGGCCGGTCATAGACATGCACCGTCTTGCGCATTGGGGCATTCGTGGGCCAACGCTGTTGCAATTGCGCACGGCCATCGGGCAACGGCGGATCGAAAACGATCTGGTTGCACAGCGCCGGATTCAACGCAACGACCACCTGGCGCGCACGCACTAAGCCTTGATCGGTGTTCAACTCAACGATCTCGCGATCCCAGCCGGTGATCTTACGCACGGGGCACGAGAGCCGGACCTTGCTACCAAGCTGGTCCGCCATCTTGATGCTGAGAACCTGGGAACCGCCGATGAAGCGCGTTTCCTGCGCGCCGTCCTTGATGGATTCGAGTCGGGCGCGGCTGTTTCCGGCACTATTGATCGTCGCCAGATACTGCAACAGCCCAAGCTGCGCCGGCGACCCGCCAAGCGACAGCTTTGCCGCGATACCCAAGAAGTACCCGTCCTCAGAATTCACACCTTGCTGCAGCAACCAATCACCGAACGACAGCTTGTCGAGCTCAGTTGCGTTCTTGGCCTTCCAAGGTGCGGCAGCCGGCACGCCGCGCGCCAGTTCGTCAAGTTTGGCAGCAATTGCGTCGTCGCCGCCGCTGGTACCATGAAGGTCCTGGGTCACCCGGACGTCGCCCGCCAGAATGACTGTCTTGCCAGCGTAGTAAGTTGGGAACGTCTCGACTTCGAGTTCGCGAGTCAGGTCAGCAATCGCCGTCTGGCCAGGGCCGATCCACTGGCCGCCAGCTTCGGACACAACGCCGTGACCCAAGTCGTGGTTGTACGTACGCCCACCAACGCGGTTGCGCGCTTCCAGCACCACGAACGACTGGCAACCCGCCAATTGCAGGTCACGCGCCGCTGTCAGGCCTGCCAGCCCTGCACCGATGATGGCGACGTCAAGAACATCGTCCGACTTCTGCGCAAGTGCAACGGTACCGGCATTTGCCGGTTTGGCGCCGAGAGCCAAACTGCCCACCGCAGCCGTGGCACCAGCGTATTTGAGCCATTGCCTGCGCTGCAGGTTGGCTGAAGTATCGGGGGGCGATTTCTCTGTCATGTTGTTTCCGTGACTGCTATGAGCGATCCAGGTAGTCGAAATGAATCCTGGATTTGTTTCAGCCACTGACGGACGCGCGGCTGACCCTCACTTCGTCGCATGCGGCGAAGATCTCGTCCACGACCTGCCGTACCGCGGAGCCAGAGCCATCCCGGCCATTCACATCGCAAGAAGGCCCGCCCTCGCCCCACGCTCGTCCGCTGGTCTTACGTTCCGTCAGTTGTTTGCGCGGAAAATCCCCGGTGCCATATCGGTGAAGCTTATGCTGCCACCGCCGTCCACCGTCCTTGCCCACGCTCTAACGCACAATACGAGTAATAAATAGCAACTGCGAAATATGCCCAAGTTAGCAAGGCAAGAGTGAAGAAGTTAAATACGACGTTAGTATCTTCTCCCGGTATTTTATAGAAATCATATATTCCGGCAATAATCGACGAAGAAACAATTCCCAACATCAACATCACGGCATTAAAAGCCTCGCCAATCTCAAACAATCGTTTGACGATACAGCACAAGTAGATCATCATCGCCCCCCACATGACCAAATAAAAATAAGGCAAGGGTTCAGTCAGAAAATCAAAATTGACAATGAAAATTGTGCCTATGATGGATATCGCAAATAACAGAATATCCTGCCGCACTGACGGCTTGTAATTATGCGTGACAGCCATCAAACCCGCCACACCTACAACCGGAACACCGAACCCCCTGGAAAACGCATCAAAAAAATGTGCAATTTTATATAAAGCGGGAGATCCAGTTATGTTAAAGAACAGAAAATTTGTCGATGATGTGGCCAGAATAAACCACTCCAGCCCAAGAAGATAATTCTTCTTTTTAATGAATTTCGCGCCAAAAATAAATCCGCTTGCCGCCAGACTCAGGCAAGCAAAACAAAGAATGATACTTCGAAGATCCATGATTTTCGCCTCAACATCTAGTCAGATTCTTAATTTATTCGCCGGCCCGTTCAATCAGATCGCCACCATCAGTTCCGGCACCACCTTGAACAGATCACCGACAAGGCCATAATCCGCCACACTGAAAATCGGCGCTTCCTGATCCGTATTGATTGCGACGATTACCCTCGAATCCTTCATGCCGGCCAAGTGCTGAATCGCTCCCGATATACCGACCGCGATGTATAGCTGTGGCGCGACGATCTTGCCGGTCTGACCCACCTGGTAGTCGTTCGGTGCGAAACCTGCATCCACTGCCGCACGCGACGCACCAAGCGCAGCAGTCAGCTTGTCCGCCAGCGGCTCCAGCACTGTCTTGTAGTTCTCCCCGCTACCGAGGCCGCGACCTCCCGACACGATGATCTTTGCGCTCGTTAGCTCCGGGCGATCGAGTTTCGTCACTGCGCGGCTCACGAACTGCGATACACCAGCATCGGGCGCAGCTTCGATCTTCTCAATGGCTGCGCAGCCGCCTTCGGTTGCCACCGCGTCAAAGCCCGTGGACCGTACCGTGATCACCTTGATGGGATCCGACGATTGAACTGTCGCGATCGCATTGCCGGCGTAGATCGGGCGCTCGAATGTGTCGGCACTTTCAACTGCGGTGATGTCCGAAATCTGGGCGGCGTCAAGCTTCGCTGCAATACGCGGTGCGATATTCTTCCCATATGCAGTCGCCGGCACGAAGATGTGCGAATAACTCGCCGCAAGATTCAGCGCGGTTGCAGCAACATTCTCCGCGAGGCCGTCTGCGAGTTGCGGCTCGTCGGCCACAAGCACTTTCTCAACCCCAGGGAGCTTCGCTGCGGCATTCGCGACATCGCCCACATCGTGACCTGCCACCAGCACATGAATGTCGGCTTCCACGAGGGTGGCAACAATTGCCGCAGCTGCAACGGCATTTAACGTAGCGATCCTTATCAATACATTTTCATGTTCGGCGATTACCAGAATCTTCATTTCTATCCGCTCCCTTTACAGCACCTTCGCTTCGACCTTCAACCTCTCGATCAGCGTCTTCACGTCAGGAACCATCACACCGGGCGCGCGCCTCGGCGGCTCGCTGACCTTCAGCGCATTCAGACGCGACGTCACGTCGACGCTGATATCTCCCGCCCTGACCGTATCCACGACGACCCCTATTGCTTGCCCCACCCGTTCTGGTAGAGCTGGCTCGCCAGCAGACCCAGACGCGTCGTCGCGATGTAGTTCTCACCGTCCTCGATCAGCGCCGAGCGTACGTCGCGGAACAGCTTCTCGATCGGAAATTCGCGCGTCGTGCCATTGGCGCCAAACAGTTGAAATGCTTCGTGCACGATCTTCATCGCTTCTTCGGTCACACTCACTTTACCCATCGCGGTCACATAAGGGTGGGCCCGCGGCGATATCCGCGAGAACGCAAGGGTGCGGCGCGCGATCGCACGCGCGGTCTCCAGACGGCGCACCATCTCGCCGATGCGGAACTGTGTCAGTTGATGATCAATCAGCGACGCGCCGCCCTGCTTGCGCTCGTGGCAATACTCGAGCGCAAGCTCGAGGGCCGCACGCGCCGTGCCGACAAACACCTGGCACATGTGCGTACCGGCGTACGACCACGCTGAAGTGAGGTTGCCGAGATACTCGTCCTTCAGCGCAATCGCAAAGCGCTTCGGTACCTTCACGTTATCGAAATAGATCTCACCCTGCGGCAGCGAGCGCTGACCGATCTTGTCGAGCGGCTTGCCGCGCGAAATTCCTGGCAGATCCAACGGAATAATCATGCCGATACCATTGGTCATGCCGCTCTGCTCGCCGGCACCGTAGAAACCGTCACCATAGTCCGCCGCCATATAAGCGAGGCCCACCTGCGCCACAGTCCCGTTCGACACCCACGACGAATACTGCCCGTTGATGACGATCTCGTCGGCTCCCACCTTCGCAGTAATGTTGCCTACCGATTGTTTGCCATATGCGCCAAGCTCTCCGCGACACAGAATCGCGGAATCCGAACCACGGTCCGGCTGCGTGTTCATCCAGCAGCCGATCTTGTTCGTGCACATATCGATCAGCTCCTGATTGCCTACTGAGTGCGCCATCAACAATGGCATCATTGTCACGCCCATCGAGACGGCAATACCTGGATCGCCCCAGCCCAACTCTTCGCCGATGAGCGACTCGATTCGGACAGCAACCTCCGGCGGAAACTGGGCGATCAACTGAGGATCAAGACCCAGCTTTGCGCTCTCGACAATAGCGGTCCAGAACGGCGACCCGGCAGCGATTACATCCTCAGGCTTCATGCGGTCGAGTTCCCGACCAATAGGACGCAGCACGTCACGCGCGAAACGATGAACGGTGCTCTGAATTGCGGCTTCCTCTTCGCTCAGCGGCGTCTCGAAACCGCTCATTCCGACGAACGGCAACGCAACCGACTTGTGCAGACGAATCATTTCGATGCTCCTATCTTGGGCACACGCCAACTGGATTTATGGAGACCCAGCGCTTGTAGTTAATTTTCCTAACAAATGAGCCAATTAGCTTTATCAAGCCAAGCGCCCTCGGTTCGGTTCTTCGCTCGTTCTTTGGCGAAGAAGATCCACAGTTAGCTAAACAGTCCTGGATGGGCGACTATGCGCCACCCATATACGCCTTAATGACCTAATCATAGAGCCACAATGACCTAATATCAAGGAACAATGAGCTAGGGGAAACGCCAACTTTCACAACGACCCTACCGGCATGGAGCGTCCGCATTTACCTCATTCCGCTTCCACTCGAGGGAAGTCGACGACGAGCCGGCGCCGGCTTACTTCGCGATCTCTATAGAGGAGTAAGTCGAAAGCCGCAGTTCACAATAATGCGTTCTGCCTACACCAAAGTGACCTATGATCCGGCGCGTCGCTGTGAGCGCCAAGAGAGAACTGGACAAGACCAAAAGGCACAAGGAAGCGTTCAAAGCATTGGAAATGTAGTGCCCCATATCTGACCGTTTTCTTTAAATAACGGGCAAATGCATATTGCACAGGCCGTCTTCATCGCTCGCTCAGCTAGATTTTGAGAATATGATTTGACCATATTGGATCCCGGTGATTTGCGGCTGCAGCATCACAATCACAAACCACATAGCGGCCGGACCTCGACCGCTGTTTCCATCAATCCTTGCTCAGGATGTGAATCGCAAGCGCGGCTTCTTCGATGCTCTGGAATCCGCCGCCGTTTTCTTGAATCGCATGCCGTGCACCCTGCACTTGACGCGCGCCAGCCTCCCCGCGTAGCTGAGTGACCAGCTCGTACAGTTGGCCGATACCAGTCGCGCCGAGCGGATGGCCTTTGGATTCGAGCCCGCCCGACGTGTTGATCGGAATTCGCCCTCCGATCGTAAACTCGCCGCGCTCGGCAGCGGGACCGCCTTCGCCCAGTTGCACAAAGCCGAGGTTTTCGGCCTGAATGATCTCCCCCATTGCCGAAGCATCATGAAGCTCGGCCACGTCCATGTCCTCGGGGCTCAGGCCAGCCTGCTCGTACGCCTGAAGCGCGGCAAGGCGGCCAATGTTCTTCTCCGGTTCGTCGATACGGCGAGGGGTGGAGCTGCGGAGCACGCTTGCCGCGACCCGGATACAGCGGCTGCGATCGGCACCGATGCGTCGCAAGCCCTCCTCGGTACACAAGATGGCGGCGGCCGCACCGTCCGTGACAGGCGCGCACATCGGCAACGTGATGGGATACGTGATCGGCGGCGCTGCGAGTACCTCGTCGATCGTAAACGTCTTTCGGAACTGTGAAAGCGGGTTATGCACCGAGTGCCCGTGGTTCTTCGCAGAGACCGCGGCGATCTGACGTTGCGTCGTGCCGTAGGTCTTCATGTGATACCGGCATAGCGCGGCGTAAACCGCCATAAAGCGGCTGTAGGGTCGGTCAGACTCCGAGCCGGGCGGCGGCACGATGCCATCTCCCAGCTTCGTCAACGCCGCAAAGTTCTCCTCGATCCTCGACACATCCCAGCCTGTCTCGAACAGTGCGAACGTCCTCGACTTGTCCTCGACGTTCATCTTTTCTACGCCGAGCGCCAGCGCAACATCGCTGCCACCTGCACGCAGATGCTGTATCGCCAGATGTACCGCGGTACTGCCGCTCGCACAGGCATTCTCGAGATTGAACACCGGAATTCCTTCGATCCCGATCTTGCTGAGTACGACCTGACCCGGAATCGATAACTGGCCCTGCAGCATGCCGTTAGTGACGCCCGAGTAGTAAGCCGCGCCAATCGCGTTGGCGCCGCAACCGGCATCTTTCAACGCGCCGCGCAGTACCTCGCCGGCCAGATCGTCGAGGCTACGTTCGAAGTGCCGGCCGAACACTGTCATGGAGATACCGGCAATGTAGATGTTGCTCATTCTTTTATCGCTCTCGTCAGATCTTGCGTTGCAGGCCTTGCCAGTACTGTTCTCGCAGGTCTTTCTTCAGCACCTTGCCGATGACGCTGCGCGGCAGCGCGGCCACGAAGTCCACGCTCTTCGGCGCCTTGACTCCCCCGAGCTTCTCCTTGCACAGAGCAACAAGTGTCTCGGCACTCACGGTCTGACCCGCATTGAGTTCCACGACTGCCTTTACCGCCTCGCCCCACTTCTCGTCGGGTACACCGATCACCGCGCAATCCTGCACCGCCGGGTGTGCCCAGATGACCTGCTCGACTTCGCTCGGGTAGACGTTGAAGCCGCCGCTGATGATCATGTCCTTCTTGCGGTCGGTGATGTGAAGGTAGCCCTCGGCGTCGAGGTGGCCGATGTCACCGGTGTGCAGCCAACCGTCGATGATGGTTTCGGCAGTCTTGTCCGGGGCCTTGTGGTAGCCCTTCATGATGAGGTCGCCACGCACGCAGATTTCACCGGTCTCGCCTTGCGGCAGGATATCGCCGCAATCGTTCATGATCTCGACGTGGATCAGCGGGTTCGGACGGCCCACCGAAGACAGCCGTTCATCGGAAGCGATCTTGCCGTCAACGAAATGCTCGTCCGGTGCCATGTTGGAAATCGATGCCGCGGCTTCGGTCTGCCCATAACCACCGGCCATGACCGGGCCGAACACCTCGATCGCGCGCTTGAGCTTTTCCACCGACATCGGTGCGGCGCCGTAGAGAAAGTACTTGAGCGACGAGAAGTCCTGCTGCTCAATGCCCGGAATATCAAGCAGGCGATAGATGACCGTCGGTGGCAGGAAAAATTCGGTGACGCGGTGCCTGGCGATGGCGGCCAGCAGCAGTGCGGGATCCGGCTTCGGCAGCACGACCACAGTGCCGCCGCGCGCCGTGCACGGAAGCGACATCATCCCGGCGGTGTGCGTCATCGGAGCGGCGGCAAGATTCACTGGGCGCTGCGTGCCATACGGGAAAGCGATCATGAATTGCGCGAAGTACGTCTGAAACGCGCGATGCGTGTTCATCACGCCTTTAGGCGCGCCCGTCGTGCCCCCGGTGGCCGACAGCGTGACGATGTCGTCCATGTCGTAATCGACGCGCGGCATGGTCGACGATTGACCGGCGCTCCACGTTTCGAGCGACGGCGCCCACGGCAAATCGCTGTCAATGCACACCCAAAGCTTGATCTTCGGCAAACTGTCACGCAGCGCCTCGACCGCTGGCGCGAAGGCATGCTGGAAGAACAGCGCCTCGCAGTCGAAGGCGTCGAGCACAGGCTGGTTCTCGGCCGGTGCGTTGCGCCCGTTCACGGGGATGTACACCATGCCGGCACGCCAAATGCCGAGTCCGCAGCCCCAGGCGATCACGTCGTTGTCTGCCCAGACTGCGGCCTTCGCTTCCTTCTCGAACCCGGTAGCGATCAGCCCATTGGCGACGCGGCACGAAAGCTCACCGATCTCCTGGAACGAAAAACTGCGTTCGCCCTGGATATAAGCGATGCCGTGAGGGTTGATACGCCACCCACGGTCGAAAAAATCAATAATTGCCATTTACATATTCCTTGGGATCAACTGCGGGCCGATGACGGGGCTGCCCATGCCTTCCGTGTATGGGTCATCGGACCAGTCCGTTCGGTGGCCCCGCGTGTATGAGTCGGAGTTACTCCTGCTACCGGTGCCAGCATCCGTGCGCGCTGACTTCGCGAACAGGTCGAACATGCCAATGCGATCTGCCTCCGCCCATGGGTAGGCTGCCACCAGCCCGGCCGCCGCGACCGCTGCAGCAATACCAATGTGCTTAAGTTGCATGGAGTCCCCCTCCTTCTCAACTGATTCTCGGCGCAGCTCCCCAAAGACGGCTTGCGGGGCGTGCTCTGGTGTGTGTTCTGCTGCG
The DNA here is from genome assembly GCF_017104985.1 of Paraburkholderia sp. Ac-20342. NCBI lineage: Bacteria > Pseudomonadati > Pseudomonadota > Betaproteobacteria > Burkholderiales > Burkholderiaceae > Paraburkholderia > Paraburkholderia sp. Ac-20342. The sequence goes on from NZ_JAAGPQ010000014.1 coordinate 9,739, forward strand.
GCCCGACGACTTGATCATGGCCGCACGACAATTACGGTTACAGCTGGGAGATCGTGGCGCGAGCCAACCCCCGCTGCTCCAAGAAGCCGAGCAGGTAGCGGTGTCCGAACGCCTTCGAGCCGGACGCGAAACCGACCTTGGCAGTGTCGCCGTCCAGTAGCTTGACGACACCGGCGGCATGAATGGCGCCGGTGGAGATGTATGGCGTGACGCCATGCAACGTTGCACGCACCGAAGACATTTGTCCGCGGCCGATAGCGAAGTCAACGGTGCGCTGAATCGTCGTACGTTCTCGTGGCGGCATCGTCGGCGTAGTCGAATCGACGACCTGCTTCAGAATCGCATCCTGCTGTTCCCGCGGCAGATGGCTGTACTCGGCTTGCCATTTCTGCTCGAACCCGTGCACGGCTTGCATCACATTGTTGTCGTAGAAACCGACGCACGAAATGCAACTACGCACACGCGGATCATGCTCGAAGTAGACGGGTAGCGACGTGCCGCCCCACGGCAGCGAGAAGACCGGTTGCATGAACGCGGGGTCAACTACGTTAAACGACGCTTGCGGAGCGTGCGGCTGCAGCTTGTTCTCCCACAAGTAACACTGTTCGTTCCGGGCGCCCTCGAAGATCGTCGCTGCCGAACCCACGCTCACCCCTGCCGTTTCACGCGGTCCGCGACACAACGTGGCGGTCTCGAGCGCATCGACACCCGGCGTCTCGAGCGCCAACTCGGCGGCAATTTCGGCGAAGGAGTACATGTATGCATTCGAAGGGGACACGAGCAGACCTGCCTGCCGATACAGTTCCCCAAATTGATCGCGCACCTGGCGGATGTAAATCTGCTCGCCAGTGGTATCCAGGTGATGGCAGCCTGCTTTAAGCGCTGCTTCGACGCCGACAAGCCCAAAATTGGAAAACGGTCCAACGGTGTTGCACACAACCTTCGCGCCGCGGAAGGCAGCGACAAGTGAGTCAACGTTGTGTTCGGCTTCAATGATCTCGTAGTTCGCCGACTCGAGGCGCACGACGCGCTGCGCCATCATTTCCTTCGCGCGCCCCGCGTTGCGCGCGACCGCGGTGAACGGGATGTTCTGGTCGATCAACCAGTCCATGATCAGCATGCCAGTGTAACCGCTTGCGCCATAGATGACGACGGGGTGCTTTGCCACGATTGTCTCCTGATAGTACGGTTGTTAAGCGTTGAATCGGTCAGCCTTGATTTGGTACCGTGAGCCACGCCTCACGTCGGGCCACCGACGATCCGTTTCTCGCCAAGTCCATGTAAAAAATAAGGAATACTTATCTGAATAGACAAAAAAATTTCAATGCTATGCCAGTACGACTTCGCGCGCGAAGAGAGCCTGTTTTCCACCCTCATCCTTCATGGCCTCAGTCAGGGTTGAGCGGTATACGTTTAGCGTCAAAGTTCCTGAAACTGCGAACATTCACGCAGTTTTCTGTACAACCTCTCTGGCACGCATCTCTGTCCCGTCTTTTTTGGGGCCGACATGCACCTAAGGCACACATCGGCTTTCTTCATTTATCAAAGGGCGTTAGCGTTCGCTGACCGACCTCAGTGATTCCGCCGAGTAGAAGTCGGACTTGAATTGTGGACCGGTGATCTGCTTGTACCAATGAATGTCCTTACCCTGGCCAATAGTCGATAAATCGAATACATAACGTCCGTTGATCAGATCGTATTGCACGAACGGTTCGTTATCGCAGGCGCCGTCCAGTTCCCATACCGGGATCGGGTAACTTTCCCGCACCTTCCACAGCTTGCCCTGGGCGTCGTAGTCTTCGCCGACGAGCGCCAGCCAGCTGTCCTCGTCCAGATAGAACACCTTCTTCGACGCAACGTGGCGCGCGGTGGGTTTGAGCGTCGCCTCGACAACCCACACGCGGTGCACCTCGTAGCGTCGATGATTGGCGGCAATGCCGTTCGGCGTTGCAACGTCATGCAGCTTGTCGTTGAAGTTGTACATGCCGAAGGAGTCGTATGGCACGATCATCTCGCGCTTGCCGACGAGTCGCCAGTTGAAGCGGTCGATCGAGCCAAAGAACATATTGACTTCATCAATCAGGTACTGATTCTCGAAGCCAATCGCCGGCGCGTCGTGTGTATAGGCCGGCATGCGCCTCACCCGACGCTGTCCGGGAAAGTAATAGTACGTTTCCGTATCCTTGTCGAAGTATTGGCGCTGTACAAGCGCCTGTCCCGCCAGCGCGGCTGGCGAATTCATCTGGAAGTAGAGGCCCTGAGTGAACTGATCAACGTCCTGCGGTGTGGTCTTGCCCAGTTTGCCCACCGGATAATACACAGTCGACGTGCTGAGCACATCGATCCAGTCGCTGCTACCCGGACGTGGGGAAACAGACGTCACCACCGACGGCCACTCCTGACCTTCGCCCCGGTACCGCAACACGTAGTTCAGAATCGCTTCAGCACCGTTTTTTGGCTGCGGAAACGGCACGCTAGGGAAAATCGCTGTCTGCACCATTTCGCCGCTCGAATCGAGCTTCGCAGCGGTTAGATTCGCTTTCGAGTTCTGTGCTACCGAATCCGGCAACTGGCATTCACGGTGCGACGGATAGACGTCCATCCGATAGCCCTTTTCCTGCTTGACAAGCTGGATCTGGCCGGGCGTCAGCTTGTCTGCGTATTTGTCGACATTCGAGGAGTCGATCGAATAGAGCAGCTTCTCATTCCGATGCTTCCAGAAATCACCGCGATATTTCCCGTACTCCCAGCCGGGATCGGGCGGCTGCCTGCCCACGTAGGCCGGAACGGCGCCGTCGCTACTTGCCGATCGATCTCCGCCCTCGGGCGTGAGATCGTCCGCCGCTACCGCGATCCCGATCGTCAACGATGCGGCAAGCGCGGCAGCAAACACAACTACGATTCTGCACTTCTTCATCATGGATTCCCCTTCAATTCTCGCCTTCGAATCACGGTTGCATAATTCGCAGGCGAAACACGATCACTTCGATTCCATCGCCCGCTACCGGACTCCCGATACCAACGCCTCAGATTTGCGTGCCGTCCCTATCGGAACACGTTGCCAAGGTTGCCGGCAGCTCGACCTGATATAAGCTGTCTGCGTAGGGGTCGAGCATGCCTATCTTCATGCCGTCAAACGCCGGGGCTTAGCCCTCGCCAGACCCAGCAACTGCTACCGCACGAATCTCGACGTATAGCTCAGGCAGGCCCAGTTGCGTCACACCGACCGCAGTCCACGATGGATAACGATGCGGGAAGTACTCGTCCTTGACAGCCTGGAACGCCTCCATTTCGCCCCGCAGGTCCGTATGGAAGGTCGTCAGTTCGACAACGTCAGCCAGGCTTGCCCCGGCTGAATCGAGAATGGCTTTCAAGGATTCGAACGCGATCCTGGCCTGCGCCTGCATGTCCTCGCCCGCCTTCATTTCAGCAGTGAGTCCAACCTGACCGGAAACCCAGATGATGTCTCCGACGCGAGTTGCCGGGGTGAAATGAAAACTGTCGTGCCACACCTGGAACGGGGGCGGAACGATAGACTGCCGTTTGGTAGTTGTCTCCATAATTATTAGTTATCCTTTTTTAAAAACCCGGCACGGGTCAAGACGCTCAAAGTCTAGGGTGGTGATTTACGGAATCAGGCCGACTTCCTTGAAACTCTCCAGCTTCAGCAACTCAAGCGGATCCACAATCTTGCCGCCGAGTTCAATCCAACCCAGGAACGTTTCTCCCCTCGACCAGCCAAGAAGACGCTGAACTTCCTCCGGGAAGGCTTTGACTTTCTCGATGGGAACCGAGAGATACTGGTTCTCCTCCTGCCGCAAAAACGACAGATCGTAGGGCATTGAGATGCCGGTACGCGGCCCATTCGAAGTGTTTTCGCCGCCGCCGTGGTATGTCGAGCCAAGCCACATGAGCGCATCGCCAGCGCTCATTTCCGCGGAAACTGTCTCCTCAACCTTCGGCATCCTTTCATCATCCCACTTGTGGCTGCCGGGGATGACCCGGGTCGCACCGTTCTCATGGGTAAATTCGGTCAGCGCCACCATCACATTGACGCGAGCCTCCCGCCCAAAGGTCGGATGACGCCAGAGATAAACAGCATCATCGCGATGCAAAGGCTGCCCCCCCTGACCAGGCCAGATCTGGATAGCCTGCGTGGCGCCAACCTGGATGTCCGACACGCTCTCGAGCATCTGATCTCCGAGCCAGATCTTGACCGGATTCACCTGCAGAATCTTGCGCGCAGTCTCGAGAAACAGTGGATTCAGCGCAATGGAAACTGCGTGATCCGTGCGTCCGAAAAGCCGCGAGAGACGGCGAGTTTTTTCACCGTGAAAAAACGGATCGTCGCCAGCCGGAATTTGGTCCAGAAGTGGCATCAGATCCTTTTTCAAGCCATCGAGCGTTTCTGGCGATGCGAAGCCGGTTACGCAGACAACCCCGTCCTCTCTCAGGACAGCGGCGATTTCATCGGGTGATGCTGTATTGGACAACTTACTGATGCTCATGTCTTGACCTCTCAAAAAATTAGTCTGATTCAATTGCATGGAAACCGAAAGACTTCACTTCACTACGTCTCGCCGCAATCGCATGGGAGAGCCACGCTGGTCCGATTACGAACACTTCAACGTGCGGACTGTCAGGATAAGTCTCACGGTCGGCTGGCTCGCAGACGCAATCTCGCCAAAGGTCCTGTACCTGGTCAGCATGGTTAGATGAATCGGCGAGCCAATATTTGCGACATCACAACCTACTATATGCACCTCTTTGACCTAATCATAGCGCCGCAATGACCTACATTCAAGAAACCCGATGGCAGGGAAAACACCAACTCGCAGAACATCCTCTCCGAACGACGAGCGCCATGCGTGGCGCCTCTTCCAGGGTTGCTCTTTCACAGTGGTTGTCACGCTAGTGCAGATGTCACCCGCAGCCTCGGTGCAAGGGCGCATCAACCGTGCAAGTTCATAATGGTGTTTCCTCCTGCCGCCGGAGCGACCTATAATCCTCGACAGGCTACTGTCAGTTTTAAGGAGAACCGACGTGCACGGAAAGGCGCCAGAAGAAGAAACGCTTCACGAATCTGAGGGGGCAAGGTCCGACACCGGGCCGGTCACGCGAGGCAACCGGGAACTACGCCTTGCGCAGATCATTCTTGCGGCTCAGCAAGCGTTTCAGGAGGATGGCTATGCGGGATTTGGGGCTCGCGGGGTCGCGGCGCGCGTAGGCATCACATTGGGAAACCTTCAATACTACTTTCGAACGAAAGAGGAATTGTTGCGCGCGGCGCTGGAAATATACGTGCACCAAATAGTGAAAGACCACACGGCCATCGCAAACCAGCCCGGCGTTAGCCCGACACGGCGTTGCTCCGAGCTGGTAGATCGTGTTTTTCACGACATTAACGAAACGGACATGCCAAAGTTCCTGCTTGAACTTTGGGCTTTCGCCCAGCATGAGCCTTATGCGGCAAAACTCGTTGAAGAGATGCATTCCCAATATCGGAGTAGCTTCGCGAAACTGCTATCAGACATTCATCCAACTCTAACCAACGAACAGCGGCTGGTGCGCGCGTCCATTCTTGTCGTTCAGATGGCAGGACTGGTGATAGCCAATCATTTCGGAAAAGACTCTGATAAGGACTTTGCAGAATTCGTTCGCTTGACAAGACGAGTCGCGAAAATGATCACGAGTTTGCCGCAGCAGGAACTGGAAGGCAGCGTCCCGTTCCACGATTCACCCAGACAACAGGCACACGGCAAGGGCAGCACACATAGCAGCATCCTGGGATCTGAAGAGCACGTCAAACATGGATTGTTCGAGTTGAGTTTGCGACAAGCAGGACAAGATACCCCCTATTACCGGCCCACGGTCCAGGGGAAACGACGTGAGGTGAAGATCAACGAGATCGTCTCTTCTGCCGCCAATCTTCTAGCGGCAGAAGGGTACGCGAACTTCACGCTGGCTCGGGTGGCCGAGGAACTCGGCATTCCGCGATCTGCGCTAAAAAACTATTTTCCAACGCACGACGATCTGCTTCGTTCCACCATTACCGCACTCTTAAACGCCTATCTAGACCGCTATGCAGATATGGGCAGGCCCACCGGCAAACCAGCGATGGAACGGCTGCGTGAAATCGTCGACGATGCTTTTGAAGAAGCACGTGACCCAAGGATTTGTCAATTCGAATTCGAATTGTTAGCGTTAGCCCAGCACTCGGACATCACGCTTGACCTTCTGAGAAGACTGTACTCGGCCTATCGAGCGATCTATGTCGATCTGGTGCGCGAGATAGACGCGTCAGCCACCGCACGCGAATGCCATGCACGCGCGAGACTAATCGCTGCACAAATGGAGGGGGCGATAATCTTGATGTTCGGTTCCGAAAAGCAGCCGCCGGACGTAGACCGCGTTTTCGCGTTGATGAGAGCCATCACGATTCGCCTCGCACACGGAAACATTACCGCGAAGGAGGCAGCGTAAGACTCGCTGCGCCTGACCAGATTGTTGCGCGTCAGTCGATCTCGTGGCGGCAAACCGTGCTGGGAAGATTCAGCAATGCACAGATTTGCCACTGATCAGCGCCGAAATGTCATATCAAGTCTGTGATCAGTTCACAGAGGCGGGAAGGATTTGGAGCTTGCCTGCTTCAACGCGTATGCGTCGATCGCGCACCTGCTCCAGCATGGCTCCTCGTCATCCCTTCAGCGCCCCGAAGATCTCGCTCAACATCGTTTTCGCATCGCCGAACAACATGCGATTGTTCTCCTTGTAGAAGAGCGGGTTGTCCACTCCGGCATAGCCTGAGGCCATGCTTCGCTTCATCACAATTGAAGTCTTGGCCTTCCACACCTCCAGCACCGGCATGCCGGCAATGGGGCTGGCCGGGTCGTCCTGCGCTGCCGGGTTCACGATGTCGTTTGCGCCAATAACCATCGACACGTCGGCCTCGGGAAAATCAGTGTTGATCTCGTCCATCTCCAGGACGATGTTGTAGGGCACCTTCGCTTCGGCCAACAGCACGTTCATGTGGCCCGGCATGCGACCTGCCACCGGATGGATCGCGAAGCGCACGTCGACGCCTTTCTCGCGGAGCAGTTTGGTGAGTTCATACACTGTATGCTGGGCTTGTGCCACGGCCATCCCGTAACCGGGCACGATGATGACGCTCCGGGCTTCGCGCAGCATCTCAGCAGACTCCACTGCACTCACCGCCACCACTTCGCCGGCTGGTTGTGCGCCGCCGCCCGCCGGTGCGGACACGCCGCTGCCGGTACCGAAGCCGCCGGCGATCACGCTGATGAAATTGCGGTTCATCGCCCGGCACATGATGTAGGACAGAATCGCGCCCGACGAGCCGACCAGAGCGCCGATCACGATCAGCAGGTCGTTGCTGAGCATGAAGCCAGTGGCAGCCGCCGCCCAGCCCGAGTAGCTGTTGAGCATCGACACCACCACGGGCATGTCGGCGCCGCCGATGGCCATCACCATGTGCACGCCGAACAGCAGCGAAACCACGGTCATCACAACAAGCGGCATCATGCCGGCCTGAATGGTCTCCGCATGAAGGAACGCGCGACCGTACACGATTACCACCAGTAGCGCAGCCAGGTTGAGCCAGTGCCGTGCCGGGAGCAGCAGCGGCTTGCCGCCGATCTTGCCTGAGAGCTTGCCGAACGCAATGACCGAGCCCGCGAAAGTCACGGCGCCAATCAGAATACCGACGTAGATTTCCACTTCGTGGATGGCCTTCTCTGCGCCGATAAACTGCACCGAAGTATCGATGTAGCTGGCAAAGCCCACTAGGCAGGCCGCCAGGCCGACCAGACTGTGCATCAGCGCAACCAGTTCGGGCATCTGCGTCATCTGCACCTTCTTCGCGGCGAAGAGACCGACGGTACCCCCGACGACCAGCGCGGCGACGACGTACGGAGTGCCCTCGGCCGACACGCGTGGACCGAGTACGGTTGCCAGCACGGCGATGACCATGCCGATCATGCCGAGCAGGTTGCCGCGGCGCGCGGTTTCGGGATTGGCCAACCCGCCAAGGCTGAGGATGAAGAGAATGGCCGCGCCGATGTAGGAGACGCTAGTCAAATTGGAAGTCATCGTTGTTGCCCCCTTATTTGCGGAACATTGCCAGCATGCGCCGCGTCACCGCGAAACCGCCGAACATGTTGACGGCCGTGAGCGTCAGCGCGCCCACTGCGAGGCCCAGGATCAGCCCGGAGGGCCGGCCGCCCACCGCGGCCCCGTCTAACGGCGGCGCAACCTGCACCAGCGCACCGATCGCGATAATCGACGAGATCGCGTTGGTCACGCTCATCAGCGGCGTGTGAAGTGACGGCGTGACGTTCCAGATCACCATGTAGCCGACGAAGCACGCCAGCACGAAAACCGTGAAGTGCGACAGGAACGTGGCCGGCGCAAACTGGCCAACCAGCAGGAAAGCTAGTGCACCGAGGCCGAACACGACGGCGAGCGCTTTGGCCGACATCGGTTCGCCGCTGCCGCTGCCGCTGCCGCTGCCGCTGCCGTGGCCGTGGCCGTGGCCGTGGCCTTTCGCCGCGGCCACCGCGAGTGGAGGAGTCTGAGATTTAGGTGCGGCGACCACCTGCTTGATCGGCGGAGGCGGCCAGGTAACGCTGCCTTCCTTGATGACCGTGAGTCCCCGGATCGCGTCATCTTCGAAGTCGACATTGATCGTGCCGTCCTTGGTCTTGCACAGCTCCTCGACCACGCGCAGCAGGTTAGTCGCATACAGCGTAGACGACTGCCTCGCTAGACGCGACGCGAGATCCGTGTAGCCGACGATGGTCACGCCGTGGCGCACCACTGCCTCGCCTGGCACCGTGAGCTCGCAGTTGCCGCCCTGCTCGGCCGCCATGTCGACGATCACGCTTCCCGACTTCATCGACTGCACCATCTCGGCCGTGATGAGCTTCGGCGCCGGCTTGCCGGGAATCAGCGCAGTGGTGATGATGATGTCCGCGTCTTTGGCCTGCTGCGCGTACATCGCGCGTTGCGCCTGCTGGAAGCCCTCGCTCATCACCTTGGCATAGCCACCGCCGCCCGAACCCTCCTCCTCGTAGTCGACCTTGACGAATTCACCGCCTAGCGATTTGACCTGGTCGGCCACCTCGGCGCGCGTGTCATTGGCGCGCACGATCGCGCCCAGGCCCACGGCCGTGCCAATCGCCGCGAGACCCGCCACACCAGCGCCGGCGATGAAGACCTTGGCGGGAGGCACCTTGCCCGCAGCCGTGATCTGGGCGCTGAAATAGCGGCCGAACGCATTCGCCGCCTCAATGACGGCACGGTAGCCACTCACGCCAGCCATCGACGTGAGCGCGTCCATCTTCTGCGCGCGCGACAGCGTCCGCGGCAGCGAATCGATGGCAAGCACCGTGGCCCGCCTGGAGGCCAATTGCTGCATCAGCTCTGGGTTCTGGGCCGGCCAGACAAAGCCGATCAGCATGCCGCCGTCGCGCATCAGAGCCACTTCCTCGTTGCTCGGGGGGCGGACCTTGAAAACGATTTCGCTGCGCCCCCAAAGCTCGGCGGATGAAGTCACCACCTCGGCACCGGCAGCGCGGTAGTCGTCATCGCTAAAGTTCGCGTCTGCGCCTGCGCCGCTTTGCACGGTCACCGAAAAACCCAGCTTGATCAGCTTCTCGACCACGTCAGGGACGGTCGCTACGCGTCGCTCCTGGCTGGTTGTCTCGAGAGGAACTCCAATCCGTAATGTCATATCGTGAACTACCAGTAGTGGCCGTCGCAAGGATTTCCGACCCGCGTTTCAAGTTACCAAACTCAGGAGTGACTAAAGCCGACCTATCTGGGTACAGATGAGCAGGCCCACCACTAATTCGCAGCCGCGTTGCTGACAAGGATGTCGAAACGCCCATGCCCGCCCCGAATGCACTCGAACGTTCTGGCGACGCCCTTCTCCAGGCGACGCGGCAGGCCAGTTCCTCGGCCTCGCCGCACGCTGCGGCGGACTTGCAATTCGACACGATCACGCACACCCTCTGCTTTGCGGGCAGCTTCGTGCCTTCCTCTCAGATTCTGTGACTTAACGCAGCCACAAGCGCGCCCCCCCTCGTCAGATCAAGCAGGTTCATTGCGATGCCCCGCTCTCTCTGAGGAATATCTGGTGTCCTTTCTAACCAGATCAGGCTCGCCAAGCATATCAAGTGTCAGAGTCTTCATGAAATTAATCTTTTGAATCGAGTGGTATTCAATTCATGAATTCCCTGCAGGGATACGACGGCCCAGTGAGCCTCGCGTACATCGGCGAGAACGGTTAGAGAGCGACCATTAGAACAGGACGAATTTGATACCAAGCCGCTAAACTCGACGCCAGACCAACCTCACACGCAGGTGCTGCGACCTGAATGTCGACAGAGGAAACACCTCTCACGTCACCGCATCACAGCTTCATCGTCCCAGGTTTTTTGGCAAAATGGCATATCTGCGAAATTGGAAATCGCTCCACATGCTTCCTAAAACGGAATCTGCACGACAGCCTAAGCAACACCGCTCCCAGGTGACACGGGACCGAATCGCACACGCGGCTATTCAACTGCTGGGCGAAATCGGCGAGGCCGGGCTAACACATCGCGATGTCGCAGCGAGGGCAGAGGTCTCGCTCGCAGCCACGACGTACCACTATGCGTCGAAATTCGATCTACTTGAGCATGCATCTTCAGTGCTCCTTGAGGATTACATGACGCGTTTTCGGAGCTTCGCATCACAGCAGGCAGGGCTCGCCTCTGGCCGCCCGACCTTCAATCAGTTTATTGCCAACCTGTTACGCAACGCAGCCGGACGAGACCGATTGCGTTCGATTGCCTGGTGCGAAATTATGCTCATTTCCGCCCGCAACCACAGCACCCGCACGCTCGCGACAGTCTGGTATGCCAAGCTTAGAGAAATTTGGACCGATATAGCCTCACTTCTCGGAGCAGACATTGAGCCACGTGCGGTTCAGGTAACAATCGACCAGACCATTGGCTTGCTGTTTATCATCCTGTCGCTCGGCTTAACCCCGGATGAGGTTTCAGCCTGCATCTCAGCCGGCCTGGATATACCAGGCCCAGCACAGTTGCTTGATCGGCCCACCACATCGAAGGAGTCCACCAAACACAGCAAGGGACGAGAAACCCGCGAACATTTGCTAAATGCGGCCATCCAACTGATGGCTACTCACGGTGCCGGGGCCGTGACGGGGCGTTCCGTAGCCTTGAAAGCGGGTGTCGCACCGGCAGTTCCGCCCTACTACTTCAAACCCGTCAGCACTCTGATCGACGCAGCACGCGAACATCTCTATGAAGCTGCGAAGACGCGTTACCGTGAAAGTGCAAACGGAACTGATCTGGCTTCCGCATCGCTCGACCAAATTGCCGACCTGACTACTGCTGTGCTCACAAGGGAGGTTACGCAGTTCAGCGAATTCAACCTGGCAACGCTCGCAGTCGAAGTGGAAGCCGCGCGACAACCAGCGCTCAGACCAATGGTCGGTCAGTGGGTCAGCGACCGGAGTCGGGCGTGGCATCGACTGCTCACCAAGTTCAATGACAACGCTTCGACAGCAAATGGACTCCTGATTGCCAGCCTCTTCACCGGCATGCAAGTTCGCTTGCTGGCAACTGGCGCGGACGTCGTAGCCCTGAGCGACCTTCGACTCGAGTTCATGATGGCGTTTGACGAGCTAGGATACGCTAAATCGCCCGCCACAAAAAATCAGTACAAGTGATCGAAAAACAATTGACTCAATTTATCTCGCATCCTAAGATGACCACAATCGCTGGCTAAATTCCGAGTCATCTCGAAGATTGCCACGCGTCATATCTGTACAAACGTCTGCTTTTGTAGTGCAAATCGCGAGACCAAGTCGTCATGACCACCTCGCAGCAGGGTGAATATTTGCGGTGCTGTCGTCCATCATGTACTGCACCTTTAACTCTAAGGTACGTCCGCAGGCCACGACAAAACTACTAAGGAGGCGATCCATGAAAATAGATCTGACAAATCGAGTTGCGATTGTGACCGGAGCTGGCGCAGGTCTCGGGCGTGAACATGCCCTGCTGCTTGCGCGGCTAGGGGCAAAGGTCGTGGTTAATGATCTGGGTAGCGACGTAAACGGTAGAGGCGAATCCGCGACGACCGCGGAAAGAGTCGTTGACGAAATCGAAGCCGCTGGTGGTGAAGCGATTGCGAACAGTGCATCGGTTACCGATTCTGGACAGGTTCAGCAAATGGTGGATCAAGCTCTTTCACGCTGGGGCCATGTCGACATTCTGGTAAACAATGCCGGCATCCTGCGAGATAAGAGCTTTAGCAAGATGACCCTCGATGATTTCCGTGCGGTGATCGAAGTTCACTTGATGGGATCAGTGAATTGCACCAAGGCAGTATGGGACGTCATGCGAGAACAACAGTATGGGCGCATCGTGATGACCACATCGTCATCTGGGCTGTATGGCAATTTTGGGCAATCGAACTACGGTACTGCAAAGATGGCGTTAGTTGGCCTGATGCAGACACTGGCAATCGAAGGTGAGCGGCACAATATTCGGGTGAACTGCCTTGCTCCAACAGCTGGTACACGCATGCTTGAGGGTCTAATGTCCGCGGATGTCCTCGACACCCTGTCGCCCACTTCTGTTAGCCCCGCGGTGGCAGCACTTGTGAGCGAAGAAGCACCCAACCGAATGGTATTGTGCGCCGGCGCGGGAAGCTTCGAGGCGGCACACATCACATTGACTTCCGGTATCCATCTTGGGACGGGTGAACAAGTGCCTCACCAGCTTGCTCAACGTCTCGACGAAGTGACAAACAGAAACGGCGAGACTGTTCCGACGTCTGGCGTTGCCCAAGGCGATCTCGAATTAAAGAAGGCTCGCATCACTGCTTCAAGCGCCACGGCCAATTCTCATGCGTGACGAGTCCAGTACGGCATTAAACGGGTCCGACGGCAATCTGGACGACCACACGACGGAAATTCGACACAATGCGGGCGTTCCGTGCACACAATCCCAGCTATCGGCGCTAGTCAACGAAGAGCTAGGCGTGTCCGAATGGATCCCTATTGATCAATTTTCGATCAATGCATTTGCCGATGTAACCGGTGATTAGTTTGTGGCCGATTTATGTTGAAGTAGGTCGTGGAGAAAAATGTCACGAGCATTCGGCTGACAATAGGTGTCGTTGCGGAAATCGAGGCTTATCGCAAGCCCGCACTTATCACGAAGTGGTTGATACCGATCAACAAGTAACATTTAGTGAAATTTTCGGGATTCATCGGCATGATTTTATTAATATGTATTCCTAATTATTTTCATATCTCACGACACACCTGAAAGTGGCGAAAAATTCATCGACCCGTTTCCTATGACCAGCGAACTCATCCTCTCCCGCCGCGACCTGGAATTCATCATTTTTGACTGGTTGCAAGTCGACTCGCTTGTTCGTCGCCCTCGTTATTCTGGTCAGGATCGATTCGACTACACATCCGTGCTGGACGTCTACCAATCTCTCGCCGCCGACCTTTTCGCGCCCCACAACAAAAAGAACGACAGCAACGAGCCTTCATTTGATGGAGAACGAGTAACCATCAATCCAGAGGTTGGTGTCGCATTGCGTGCATTTGCAGACGCCGGACTAGTCAGTGCCGCGTTTCCCACGGAGTGGAACGGCATGAGCTTGCCGAGCATCGTAGAGCGAGCCGGCATGGCCTATTTGCTAGCCGCGAATCCGGGAACTGCAGGCTACCCATTTCTCACCATTGCCAATGCAAATTTGCTCATTGCACATGGTGAGCGGGAGCGGGTGGAGCCGTATGTCAAAGCCATGTCGGAAGGCCGTTGCTTTGGCACAATGTGCTTATCGGAGCCACAGGCAGGATCGAGTCTTGCCGATATTCGGACGCGTGCAGTCCCAGTTGGCAACGGTCGCTATCGTCTGTTCGGGAACAAAATGTGGATCTCTGGTGGAGATCACGAGATTTCCGAGAACATCGTCCACCTGGTTCTGGCCAAAATTCCCAATGAGGACGGCCAGCTGCCTCCAGGGGTTCAAGGCATATCGCTCTTCACCGTTCCGCGTAAATTGATTGGCCTCGATGGACTGCCCAGCGAGCGAAATGATGTCGTACTCGCCGGAATCAATCACAAGATGGGTTATCGCGGCACCGTGAACTGCGTGCTGAATTTCGGCGAAGGTCGCTTTCGCCCAGAAGGCGAGATTGGTGCGGTTGGTGAAATCGTTGGCGAGCCCGGAAAAGGGCTTGCTTACATGTTCCACATGATGAACGAGGCGCGCATCTCCGTCGGCCTCAGCGCTGCAGCGATTGGCTATACGGGTTACCTGCACGCCTTGGATTATGCGAAAACGCGCCTTCAGGGACGGACACGTAGCGACCGATCGCCAACGTCTCCCCAAGCTCCCATCATTCGCCATGCCGACGTACGGCGCATGTTGCTAGCGCAGAAGGCTTACGTGTCCGGGGCGCTCGCGTTGTGTCTGTATGCGGCTCGCCTTAGTGACGATATTCATTCGATTGACGACGCCAACATCCGCGAAGAGGCGCAGTGCCTACTCGATCTGCTCACCCCAGTTGTCAAGAGTTGGTCGTCCCAATGGGGTCTCGTCGCCAACGATCTTGCCATCCAGGTTCACGGCGGTTATGGCTACACGCGAGAGTACAACGTCGAGCAGTTCTATCGTGACAACCGACTCAATCCGATACACGAAGGCACGTTCGGCATTCAGGCGCTCGACCTGCTTGGCCGAAAGACACGTATGAACGGAAATGCGGCTATGGCAGCTCTCGACAGGAAAGTCTCCAGTACGGTGTCCAGATCGCGAGTGACCGCCTCGCTGCATCGTCACGCCTGCACACTCGAATATGCGTGGGAGCGAATCCGCACCGTAACCAGTAAATTGCACCGGCTCGATGACCCCGAACTCCAACTGGCAAATGCGGCCGCCTACCTGGAGGCCTTTGGCCATGTCGTCGTCGGCTGGCTTTGGCTCGATCAAGCAATTGTTGCAAAAACTCTCGAGAGTGGCCCGACCGGCGCTGACTTTCATCGCGGCAAGCTTGCTGCCTGCGACTACTTCTTCGGATGGGAAATGCCCAAAGTGGCTGGGTGGCTTGCAGTGCTTAATCCATTAGAGACAACCCCTCTGAACATGCCAGAGCAGTGGTTCTAAACAATAGGGTTCGATGCCATTTCATAGCCAGCCAATTTTTCCCGAGGGATAGCGCATGATTAACGCTGTCATCGTTTCTATCGCTCGCCGGCCGATCGGCAAAGCTTACCGTGGAGCATTCAACGCAACACGCTCCCCCATCTTCCCTGACCACGCAATTCGGTATGTTTTCTAGCGAGCTGAAACCGAAACCGATCGTATCGAAGAGTCCGTTATCGAATCGGCGCCAGACAGATAATGTGTGACGGTATGGAAGTTGTCATCGCCGGCGGCCAGAAAAACGTCTCGTCCGTCATACTGAGTGCGTCATCGATGACATTGGCAGTCGGTTCCGGGGCAGATCGATTCCATGGTCTTCGATGGCGCCGTGCGCGACCTCTTTGCAGCGTGGTCTTCCTTGCGGGCATCTCACACTTACTGCCCCTGGTCGCGCAATCGACAGGTATGGCAATTCCTCATTTGAGGCGAGCCGGGGCGGCTCTGGTCTCCCGGCTACTCCGTGTCCAGCTTGATAGATTTCTTTTAAAGCGGGCTCGTCACGAAACCTTCGGAAGAATCGCGGTCCGTGCTGATTGAATCGGCTAGCGATGACAAGTCTTCGCGTTGATCCGTGTGTGATGCAGTCAGCACTGACTCGTGAGAACGTTCTACTTCACCGTCGTCAGGTAGGGATTGTCGCGGCCAGATTCATAACGTTGGGCCTTGATTTCCATGCGTGCAATGCTCTGCAGATGCACCTCATCCGGACCATCAGCTAACCGCAATGCACGGGCCCAGGTCCAGCTGTCCGCCAGCGGCGTATCCGGACTCAGCCCCATCGCACCGAATACCTGAATCGCCCGCTCGCAAACGGCGGCGTGCACGCCCGGTACCAGCGCCTTGATCATCGAGATTTCCTTGCGCGCCGCCTTGGCACCCACGTTGTCGATCATCCACGCGGTTTTCAGCACGAACAGGCGCGCCTGATCAATTTCGATGCGCGATTTCGCGATCCCTTCCGCGACCGATCCAAGCTCGTGCAGCTTCTTGCCGAATGCCGTGCGCGCCTGGGCTCGTTCGATCATCAGTTCGAGGGCCAGTTCGGCGGCACCGATTGACCGCATGCAATGGTGAATGCGGCCCGGCCCAAGCCGCGCCTGAGCGAGCGCGAAACCGCTGCCCTCTTCGCCGAACAGATTCGTGCGAGGTAGGCGCACGCCTTTGAACTCGATCTCGCAGTGACCTTCCGGCGCCGTGTGGTTGACCACCGTGATATTGCGGATCACCTTGACCCCCGGCGTATCGCGCGGCACGAGAATCATGCTTTGCTGGGCGTGGCTCGGTGCGTCCAGGTCAGTTTTTCCCATCACGATAAACAACTGGCAATTCGGATGCGCCGCGTTCGTGATGAACCATTTCCGGCCGTCGATCACGTAGTCGTCGCCGTCGCGGCGAATCGACGTGGTGATATTGGTCGCGTCCGACGAAGCCACCGCTGGCTCCGTCATCGCGAACGCCGAGCGGATCTCGCCATCGAGCAGCGGCTTGAGCCACTGCTCGCGCTGAACGGGCGTCGCGAACATATGGAGCAGTTCCATGTTGCCCGTGTCCGGCGCATTGCAGTTGAACACCTCGGACGCCCACGACACGCGCCCCATGATCTCGGCCAGCGGTGCGTACTCGAGATTGGTCAGGCGGGTGCCCGGCTCGTCATTCTTCAGATGCGGCAGGAACAGATTCCAGAGACCCTCCGCACGCGCCTGTGCCTTCAACGTTTCCATGAAGGAAACCGGATATTGCCCTGCGTTCACCTCTTCATGCCACTGATGGATGCGTGGCACGATATGCGTGTCCATGAACGCACGCACCTGCTCACGCAGCGCTTCGACTTTCGGGCTATATGAGAAATACATTTCGTCCTTCCTGAATCCAGGTGAATGTCGCCGACATGTTGGCGCATGCCACGCGTCGACGCGTGATCAGATCGTCAGCCCACCGTCAACGACGATGCACTCTCCGTTGGTGTAGCTCGCAGCATCGGACACCAGATAAAGCACGGTGCCGGCCATCTCGCGAGGCTCCGCATGGCGTCGGGCCGGGATCTTCGCCATCCAGTTGTCGTAGATGGCCTGATCTTCAAACAACGCCCCGGCAAAGCGCGTTTTCGTCAAACCCGGCAGGATTGCATTGACACGGATGCCCAACGGTCCACATTCCTTGGCGAATGCACGCGTCATGTTGACCACCGCGGCTTTGGTGATCGAGTAAATGCCCTGCTTGTCTCCCGGCTGAAGCGCATTGACGGATGCCGTGTTGACGATCGCGCCGCCGCCGTGCTCACGCATCAGCTTGCCCGCCTCGACCGACATGAAAAAGTAGCCGCGCAAGTTGACCTCCACCGTCTTGTCGAACGACGCCAGGTCAGTATCGAGAATATGGCCGAAATACGGATTCGCCGCGGCGTTGTTGACGAGAATGTCCAGACGGCCATGGCGCGCGCGGATATGCTGGCAGATTCCGAGAATGTCGTCCATGCGCCCGACATGGCACGGATAGGCTTCGGCGCTACCGCCCGCCTCTCTGATTTCGCGCGCCACGGACTCGCAGTCTTCGAGCTTGCGGCTCGATACGATCACATGTGCGCCCTGCTCCGCGAGCAGTTTGGCAATTTCCTCGCCGATACCTCGGCTGGCACCGGTGACCAGCGCAACCTTCGGTTCAAGGTTAAACAAATCAGTAGTCACGATTACCCTCCATATGTTTACGTCTATATTAGTTGCGGGCGCCGTCAGATCAGCTCGGCACCCATCCTTGCCAGCACACCGGCCATTTCGCCAACCTGCCGCGCCTTGTCATTCGATGCATTGCCGCCGAGAGCCCGTTTCTTCACGCCCTGCGTGATGGCGGCAAGCCGGAAGAAGCTGAACGCCAGATAGAAATTCCAGTTCTCGATCGACGCGATTTCCCGCAGGCGGCAGTACTGCTCGATGATCGCGGACTCGTCTGGCACCTCCAATGCGACCCGGTCCAATCCTTCCAGCCCGGTGATATGACCGTTGCGAGGGAGTCGAAGGCACATGCAGAAGTACGCGAGGTCGGCGAGCGGATTGCCGAGTGTGGAAAGCTCCCAGTCGAGCACGGCACGAACCTGCGGGGTTCCGCGTTGGAACATGACGTTGTCGATACGGAAATCGCCGTGCACGAGCGATGGCTTGCCGGTTTCCGCCGGACAGTTCGCTGGCAGCCATTTGATCAGTGCCTCGACAGATTCCAGAGCATCGGTCTGCGCCGCGCGATATTGCCTCGTCCAGACGTCGATCTGGCGCGAGAAGTAGTTGCCTGCGCGGCCATAATCGGCAAGGCCAACAGCTTCGACATCCACGTCGTGAAGAGCAGCCATTGTTCCGAGCAGCGCGTCGTAGATAGCGCTGCGTTTGCCCGCAGGTAGCTCGGGCAGCGACGGATCCCAGAAAATCTCGCCCTCTTCGAAGCTCATGACATAGAACATGCTGCCAATGACGTCCCGGTCCTCGCAAAGGTGCAAGGCCCGCGCGACCGGAACCGGCGTGTGGCTGAGGGCGGTCAGCACACGGAATTCGCGGTCGACAGCATGTGCGGACTTGAGCAGCGCTCCTGGCGGCTGACGTCGAAGGACGTAACGGCCCCTTTGCGCCGTGAGGAGAAACGTGGGGTTCGATTGCCCGCCAGCGAACTTCTCGATGGACATGGGCCCGTAAAATCCGGGCACGTGGGATGCCAGATAACGCGCGAGTGTTTCAACGTCGAATTGAAAACGGGCATTCATGATGGCACTAGATTCCAGATTCGGATCAACCATAAGTGATGAGTTCACGCCGCTCGCCATGTTCGAGATGAGGCAGCGAGTTGAAACTGACTAGCGACATTGCGCTATCGTTGAAGACGTACTGGCTAACGCTGCTATTGCGAATCTGCAGGTTAAGCGTGATCGCAGTGGCCGCCGGTGCCTGCAGAATCTGCTGGGCGAACACGGCAATCGGGCCACCCGAACTCACCACCGGAATCCGTTTGCCGCCCATACGCTGAATGGCCAGACGCGCACGCTCGACGCGCGCCTGGAACTGATGCCAGGTTTCGGGGAGTCGCCCGGGCAGTCGTTCCTCGGACCACAATTGCAGCACCTGCTTGAGCGCCTTGTAAAAGTGCTTCGTCGAACTGGCTGCCGATAGCTCCGGCGCGAAGCCACTTTCGCCAAGGACGGACAGCAAGGCGCGAAAGTCGTACTCGTTCAGATCCGCATCCTGCACAACCTTGGCTTGCGGGCCATTCATCTCAGTGAGAATTTCGTCCGCTGTTTGCGCGTGCCGCCGCATCGTTCCAATCACCACGCGATCAAACTGCACGTTCGACTGCGCGAAGTATTCTCCTAGCCAACGTGACTGGGTCCGACCGGAAGGTGATAGCTGGTCATAGTTTTCTGCGCCGAACGACGCCTGACCATGCCGTACCAGGTAGAGCTCCGCCATGCCAACCTCGTCTGAACATGGTTAGAACAATACCCGGCCTTGCGACATTCCAGAAGTTTATTGTTTTTATGCCGAGCCATAACACGCCGTGATACTCGATGCGGCTGCGCAATGTCGCCGGGTCGGCAGACTCCTCACTCATTTCCCCATCAGACGGCCAATCTGTTCGCGCAGCCAGCAATGCGCCGGGTCTCCCGTGACGCTTCGGTGCCAGTAGCCATGAGACTCGAGTTCGGGGAGATCGAACGGCAGCGCCAAGATTCGTGCGTCATACCGCCGAAGAAGCGTGAGCGGCGCGGTCAGGACGAGATCGGTTCGCATGGCGATCAACGGTGCCACCAGATAATGCTGAACCCGGGTCTGGATGGTCCGCCTAAGCCCCAGTTTGTTGAGTTCCGCGTCGACAAGTCCGGGTCCCTGCCTGCGACTGGACACATGAACATGGCCCAGTCTGAGGTAGTCGTCGATAGTCAGCTTCTTTTTCGTGAATGGATGGTCGCGGCGGAGCAGGCACGCATACCGCTCGCAGCCCAGCGGTTCCTGCTCCAGATGCGGATCGTCGATCAGGGGAACATCGATCGCCAGATTGATCGCGCCGTTGGCTAGCGCTTCGGGGACTTCCCGGCGCGTAGTGAAGTAGCTCTCGATCCGGATGCCGGGCGCCTCGCGTTGCAGAACCTCCTCCAGCGCGGGGAGCAGGATGGCCTCTGTCAGGTCGTTCATGCTGAGCCGGAAGGTCCGCTGCGACGACGCCGGATCGAAACGTTCAGCGGCATGGGTGCTCGAGTCCAGCAGTTGAAGCGCCTCGCGGACCCGGCCAATAATGTTCTCGGAAACAGGTGTGGGCAGCATCCCGGCCGGCGTGCTCACAAAGAGCTGATCGTCGAACGTCTTGCGCATGCGCGACAAAGCGTTGCTGACCGCGGGCTGGGTGATGAACAGCAATTCCGCCGCACGCGTGAGATTTCGCGTTCGATAGATGGCTTCGAAAACAATGAAAAGATTCAGATCGATCTTTGACTGGCGCATTATTTGAATTCCCTGAGGCACGCTTGAAGTGGCGCCGTCCCGCGTTCGTTTGCACAGTATGGTAGCCGAGTCTATCGATGGCACCAGGATAAACGAATGGGCCTCAGGCAGTGACCCTCCTCATCCCATGCCACCGGCCGATGCAACTCGTGCGAGCCCGGTGGATGGCGGGGTTAGGTGTCGGCGCAATGGAATTGTAATATTACAAAAAACGTGCGCCCTTGCGTCGTGTGGCTACCTGGAGTCACTTAGTTATGCTTTGCAAGCCAGTTGTTAAAGAGCAGTCAGACGAGACTGAAGTCGAGGCCGTGCGAAATCTAAAAATGCCCTTAGCTTGAGCGGCACCGGCAATTGCCCAGTATGTACGAGGCTGATCGGAAGTGGTGGTGGTTCGAACTTTTCCAGTACGAGCCGTAATTTCCCTTCACGCACGGCCGCCTCTGTCTGATAGGACAAAACGCGCGTCAGGCCAACGCCGAGTACTGCTGTGTCGACGGCGGATTCTGCAGTATTGGTCACAAGGCGCGCGCGGATTTGCACTGTACGTTCGGTTTTCCCCGCAAAAAAATTCCATGCACGAGTCGATGCCAGCCCTTCGAATGCGATGCATGCATGATTCGCCAGTTCGTCCGGTTTGGCAGGAACCCCATGACTCGCCAGGTAAGCCGGGCTCGCGCATACGACCAGGCGCAATTGCCCGACGTTCACAGCCACGAGCGTGCTGTCTGGAAGTGGGCCAATACGCACAGCAACGTCAATATGCTCTTCCAGCATGTTTGTGCTGCGATCCGTCAGGAACAGGCGGGCGTCGATCTCGGGATAGTGGACCAGAAAGTCCGCCAGTACAGGTGCCACATATAGTCGCCCGAAAACCACGGGAGCAGTAATCACAAGATATCCTCGTGGCACGGCGTATTCCCCCGTCGCCGTACGTTCGGCCTCTCCGACTTCCTCAAGGATACGGCGACAGGATGCGACATACGCGGCACCGGCCTCGGTTAGAGAGAGCTGCCGCGTTGTCCGGTTCAGCAGACGGGTTTTCAGATAGACCTCCAGCTCGCCCACCTTGCGGCTGACCGTCGGCAGCGGGATATCCAGCCGGCGAGCCGCGGCCGACAGACTCCCGGCCTCAACGACTTCGATCAGGATGGACATTGCTTCGAGCCGGTCCATTATCCTCTCGACATATGGAAGAAAGATTCTCGATATTAGCGGATTCTCCTGAAATCAGGGAGTCCGTAAGATCATCTCCAGTCGTTCACTGCAACGTCTTTCTCAAAGGAGAGGTCACGATGTCGTCCCATATTCCTACCCCCGCTACTATCGCCGACGCTCCGGCCGCGTCTCACGGTCTGCTCGAAGCCGTCAGCAAGCAACTGGGCGTTGTGCCGAATCTGTTCCGCATGGTTGGCAACAGCCCGGCGGCACTCGAAGGCTATCTGAGCCTGATGGGTGCGCTCGGCAAAGGCGAGCTGTCGGGGCAGACGCGTGAGCGTATTGCGTTGGCAGTGGCGGAGATCAATGGTTGCGATTACTGCCTGTCGGCACACACGTACCTCGGGAAGAACGTCGCGAAGCTCGACGACGCCGAAATCACCGCGAACCGCAACGGTGGTTCGAACGACTCGAAGGCCGCCGCCGCTGTGCTGTTCGCGAAGAAGGTGACGGCCGAGCACGGCCGCGTGTCGGATGCTGACCTGCAGGCAGTCAAGGTTGCGGGCTACAGCGATGCTGCCGTGATCGAGATCGTATTGAACGTGGCGCTCAATATCTGGACGAACTACATCAACACAGTTGCCGGAACCGAAATCGACTTTCCCGTCGTACATGCCAGGACGGCATAACGCGCAGGGCTGAGGTCGATACCGCCGGGGCTATAAGCGTCGGCGGTATCCGTTTTACGGCGCAAACTGAACTGGACGGTGGGCAAAATGGGCAGTTCGCGGAAATATCCCAGTGACGTGGCGTTCACGTCTTCCGTCAAGCTGTTTCAAAAGCGCTACGGTTCGCGAGAAGCCTATGCGCATCGCGAGCAGGAAGGTGCGTGGGAGACCACCATCACGTCTGAGTGTGCGGACTTTATCCGAAAGCAGACGAGCGTATTCTTCTCAACCGCAAACGGCGATGGGCAACCCTATATCCAGCATCGTGGCGGCCCGCCTGGATTCCTGCATGTCGTCGACACGAAGACGATCGCGTTCGCTGATTTTTCCGGAAACAAGCAGTACGTCACGACCGGGAATCTGGCCGACAACCGGAAAGCTTTCCTGTTCCTGATTGACTATGCGCGCCGCCAGCGGATCAAGATCTGGGGTGAGGCATACATCGACGAGGATGCAAAAAGGGTCGCCAGTCTGACGCCTCGGGATTATCGAGCCCGTGCCGAGCGAGCCATCGTTTTCGAGGTTTCATTGTGGGATGCCAATTGTCCCCAGCACATCCCGCAACGCTTCGAGGCAGCGGACGTTCAGGCGGCATTTGATGAACGGGATAAGCGTATTCGCGAACTGGAAGCGGAGATCGACCACTTGCGTGAGAGAGTCAGTGCGTGACGGAAATGAGTGCCGTCAGTGGCAGTGCAGCAGGTGATTTCGTTTTCCAATGAAGAAGCTTGCAGCGGCTATAAATTTTCCAACATCGTACGAGGGCCGTTCCAGGCGTGTCATCCGTATTGTTCGGCAGGTTTTTCTTCCATTCTGTGAAAGGAATCGGTCTGCTTATAGTCAAGGAAACAGGAAATGAATATATCCGTTACCGGATTCTTGGGCATCCTTCAGCATTGCCGCCGCGAATTCCTCAAGCGACCCATATGTAAACCATGCCGGGTACTTGTCCGCGAATGGACCTGCGTCTGATAGCCCCCAAGTGAGATGCACGTTGACGTACGAGCCATCCGAAAAGTCCACAAGGACGTCACCCTTGCCAAGCCGCCTGCCCATGACGGTGGCTTGGCGGCCACAGCGAGGATGCCGCCCGGTCACGTCCCTATCTAATAGCCGATCTGCAGTCCAAGAGGTTCTGTCTCCATAGCCAGAGGGCTCCACGGAACCGTCCAGTTCAATTTAGGCGTGGAAGTCGAATGTCTCAAAATGGCCGAGGGCGTGTGGAAACTGCTTTTTGATGGCTGCAAGCGAGTTTGCCAGCCCGATCAATCGAGTTTGGCAGATCGGGGGCGCGCTAGCGTAACGTATCAAGCGCAAAAAGCCCCTCAGGGCCTTAGCTTTCAGCCCTTCTCATCGCCTTTATTGTCCCGGCAACTCCTAGTATTTTCATGACGCGCTTCAGGTTGTACGCCAATACCTGGAGACTTATTTCGGTGCTCACCCATCCGAGCGTCCGGGTCAGGAAGTGCGTCGCGCCCATCCAGTGCTTGAGGGTACCGAATACATGCTCAACGGTGCTTCTTCGGATGGTCATTGCATCAGGCTTGCGGTCGAGTCGACGCTGCATGGCTTCGAGTACATGTTCGTGCTCCCATCGTCAGATGCGGCGATAGTCGCTGGGCGAACATCGATCCTTGAGATGGCAACGCGGACATGCGCTCGGCCAGTACACGTTCAGATTCATACCGTTCTCCACGGTCTTGAATCGAAGAACTGCGCGCTCGCCGGCGGCGGCATCGATACTCATCGTTCCTGGCAACGTAGATGAAGTCGCGTTTGGTAAAGAGCCCTTTCTTCCTCGACGCTGAGGTGAGCGGTTTCGGGACATACGTGGCGATGCCGGCCAGTTCACACGCGCGGATGTCCGGACCACTGAAGTAGCCACGGTCAGCCAGCACCTTCAGTCTTAGCTTGCCCATCGCGTTCCTCGCCGACAGAGCTATCCTGCTGAGTTGGCCGTGGTCACCTCCAATATTCGTCACCTCGTGCTCGACAATCAGATGATGCTTCGTATCCACGGCCGTCTGGACGTTGTAGCCGACGGTGCCGGTTCTCTTGCCACCGCTGGTCATGGAACGGGAATCCGGGTCAGTAAGCGACAACTGTTTGTCCGGTTCTTTCTTCAGTTGCTCCCTGATCTGCCCGAGTTCACGCATCCGCTGACGCAAGAGCGCGATCTTCTCGTACAGGAGAACAGTCTTCACATCGAAGCCTGTCGGGCTGGTCCGGTCTGCGGTTTCAATCATGTCGAGATATCGCTGAACGCTTTCCTCGATCTGCTGCTGACGCTTGTCGATCTTGCCTGCCGTGTAGTTCCTGTCACGGCTGTTCACAGCCTTGAACTTGCTGCCGTCGATTGCCACCATGTCGCTGGATAGCAGCTTCAGTCCGCGACATAGTTCGACGAAACGACGGCACACGTTGCGAATAGCCGATCCGTTGTCGCGGCGAAAGTCGGCGATCGTCTTGAAGTCTGGCGCCAGACGTCCTGTCAGCCACATGAACTCGACATTGCGTTGGCATTCACGCTCAAGACGCCTGCTAGACGGAACCCGGTTCAAATACCCGTAGATATAGATCTTGAGCATCATGCCCGGATGATAGGACGGGCGGCCTGTGAGCGCCGGCGTGGTACCGTTGAAGCCGAGTTCCCCAAGGTTCAGTTCGTCAACGAAGGCATCTACCACCCTTACTGGGTTGTCCTGTCCGATGAAGTCATCGACGCATTCGGGAAGTAGTGCGACCTGTTTGCGGTCATCGCCCTCAGCGAATCGCTTCACGAGTCACCCGATCTCAACGCGTTGACTCAGTTTAGGCGACAAATGCGTTTTCACACGCCCTCGGCCGACTCGTGCCCGACGACCAAGCTCAGACGCCGCCCAGTGATGAATGGCACGCGCGGAAGGCGCAGCTCGAGCCGAGGCGGACATCCAGCCCAAAGTTGCACCGATGTCGCCTTTCAGGTCGAGGCAGTTATTTTGTATACCTTAGCTGTTCAAAGCAAAGGTCCAAACAGTCGGGATTCAACGCCGCCTTTGCGAATGGTACGAGTGGTCGTGCTGAAGGCGATGATCGAGCTGCGCTACCAGTCCGGCTCGCCGCCCGCCCCTGTCGTGCCGATCTCCCCTGTCGCGAGCGCAAACGACGCAGCCGCGGACAGCGCCGCGCTGTAGCTGTCCGCATAGGCATTCTGAGCGGCGATCAACTGGTTCTGCGCGAGCAGCGCATCGGTAATCGAGCCGACGCCGTGGTGGTACGCGGCAAACGCTGCGTCATAGGTGGTCTGTGCGGCGGCAACCAGCGCCTTCGCGGCATCGTTCGAGGCGAGGCTCGTGGAGAGTGCGCTCTGTGCGGAGACCACCTGTCGGACCGCCTCCTCCCGTGTCCGCGTCAACTGCGCGGACGCGCTGTCCGCGTCATTGCGAGCTTGCATCGGCATGGCCGAACGCAGCCCGCCGTCGTAGATCGGGATCGTCACGCCGACGAACACGCTGCCGCTGCGGCGGCTGCCGCTCAGGTTCACCGTTGCCGCCTGATCGCCGACCGGCGGAATCGCGGTAATCGCCGTGCCGCCGGTGCCGTACGCCGCGGTCGCGGACATGAACACCTTCGGCATGAACGCGGCCTTGGCCACACGGATCTTCGCCTGATTGGCCTGTTCAAGCGCATACGCACTCTGCACGTCCGGCCGCCGCGCGATGGCATCGGCGACAATCTCGTCGACTGACTGATGCAGCGCCGGCGACAGCGCGCGCGCCGGCAATGGGGCAATCGTCGGCTTCGATAACGGCGAGATGCCGAGTGCAGACACGAGGTTCAGATAGCTGTCGGTCAGCGCACCATCGGCCTGCACCTTCGCAAGATTCGCCTGCGCGCAGTTCTGTGTGGCCTGGGCGACTTCGACGATCGTGCCGACGCCGCGCGTCATCTGTGCATGCGCTGCTGCGACGATGCCATCCGCATTGTCGAGCGCCTGTTGCGCGGTTTTCTGTCGGGTATAGGCCGCTTCGTACCCGTAGTACGCAACGCTTACGTTGTGTATCACCTGCTGATGGACGGCCGTGAACGCAATGTTTGCGGCAACTGACAGCTGCGTGGCCGCCTCGACACGCGCACGGCGTCCGCCGAAATCAAACAGCAGCCATTGCAGCGCGAGCACGGACACGGTGCCGTGAATGTCGGAGTTCGACGACACATTGCCAATCAGCGTGTTCGACGACGCGCTAGCGGCCTGATATCCGCCCATTGCGGTCGCGACAAGTTGTGGCAGATAGGCTGCCTTTGCAATGCCCGTCGCCAGAGCCGCATTGCGCGCATCGTTCCATGCAATCCGCGTGAGAGGATTCGCGGACTCCGCGAGATCGATCAGTTCGGGCAGCGTGTATGCATGGTTCGCGTCGAGCGCCGCCGCGGGTTCGACGGTCGCGAGCCCGGTGCTGTTCGGCAGCGTGTAGCCCGCGTGTGCGGACTCGGCATGAGTGCGCGGTGGGCCTGGCACGATGTCACCGGCCGCGTTCGTCTGCGGTTGCCACGGACGGTCGGGCGCCGTGGGCGCGAGATCCAGCGAAGACGTCGCGCATCCCGCGAGTCCGGCGACGGCCAATGCAATGAGCCACGGCGTCGGTTCAAGCGCGCGCATCGGTTGCCGCCTCCTTCATGATGGAGTCCCCAGTGCTTGTGCGGGCGACATCGGCAATCCGGCGGAACCGCTCGTCGATGACGCTGAGCAATGCGTCGAGGCGTGGGTCGGCGGCGCGGTCAGTGGTGGAATCAGTATGCAGCGTTAGCTCTGGTGCTGTTGTTGGTGCTGGCGTTGGCTCTTCCGCTTGCATACTTGCGCTGCGATGGGTGGCGTCTGCCTGCGCGAGCCCGTCCGTCTCGAGCCGCCCTGCCACTTCGTGCAGGCGCGCATCGGCGAGCGGGCCGGCACGGGCCGTCGCGAGAGCAAGCGATCCCTCCAGCGCACCAAGCTCCGCGAGCGCGCGCTTGCGGCTCGCGATCCACGCGGGCGCGGGACGCACCCACGATGGCTCGTAGTGAATCAGGCCCAGATTCTGGCGCAAGCCGCCGTACTGCGCGAGCGCCTCTGCGACCATCGTACGGCGCGTGCCTGCATCCGCAACGCGCGCAATCCGTGCCCACTGCGCAATGAGCCTGTTGAGCGCAGCATCGATCGAGCCGGCGATACTCACGGGCCAGACCCGTGTGAACATCAGATACACCACGACATTGCCGATCAGAATGCCAATCGCGCGGTCGCGTGCGAGCGTCAGGTCGAACTTGGGAGCATCCCCCTGGATCACACACAGGTAGAACGCGAACGCGATCTGCATGCCCGCATACGCAATGCGCGGCGAACCCACCGCGACCCACGCGGCCAGCCATGAGCCCGCGAAGACCAGCGCCATCAGTCCTGCAATCGACGTCAGCTGTGGAACCACGTAGACCAGCGCTGCCGTGCCAAGCAAGGCACCGATCAGGCAGCCGATGATCCGCAGCAGCAATTTCTCCACCGTTTCGGCGGTCGTGCCGAGCGACACCATATAGCAGGTGATGAAGCTGGTATGAATGCCCTGCCAGTCGAGTTGCTGATACAGGACGTAGCAGAACATCGCTGCGGCGGTCGTCTTTAACGCGTAGCGGATGTGATCGGGATTGCTGAACGCATCGGCATCGAAGAAGCCGCTACGTGCGGGCGCATGCTCGGGATGAGCCGAGGCCGAGGCGGGTGCCGAAGACATAGACGGAGCCGGAGCCGAAGATGACACCGCCGACCCTTCATCAGCTCCGGCTCTTGCAGCCGCGGCCGAAGCCGGCTGCGCAAAGCCTTCCAGTGCCGCGCGCAGATCGGCGAGCACGAGCGCCGCGAGCGGCGGCAATGGCATCGGCGCCCCAACCTCCAGGGCAGCACCCTCAGGTATCCCGACTGCCACATTCTCCGGATAGCCCCCGGCATCGAGCATCACCGCCATCTGCTCCATCGTCTCGGCAAGCCGCGCTGCGTAGGCCGCGGGCAAACGCGCGCGGGGTTCGCGCATGGCGAGATCCACCGCGACCAGGATCGCCGTCGACGACGCCGCTGCCTGACGCAACGCCGCGCAATCGGCTTCGGTCGAAGTCCCTTCGAGCTTCGAGAGCTTGACCCACGCCATGATCTGGTGATCGCCTTCGCGCACGCATGCTTCGAAGGCAGCCTGCCCGGCCTCGCCAGCGGTGCCCGTCAGGCAGGCGGCGGCGAGCCTCAGACGCCTCGCAAGCTGCGCGCAGGCAAGCCGGCGCGGCGACGGCGCAAACAACAGGTTCACCACAATCGCCACGCCAATCGGAACGGCGACGAAGAGCCACGCATACAGGAGGCCGCGCGTCGCTGCTTCGCCGAGCGGGGCAAGCCCAAGCTCGTCGGGTCCGAAACCGACGATCATGGCCACGATCGCGCCGACCGGACGCAGCTTGCTCGCCGAGGTCGCAAACAGGAACCCCATCGACAGCACTGCCATGCTCGCCACACGCAGCACCGGATCATTGATGCAGAAGATCGCGAAGACCATCACGATCCCGATGATCACCGTCACGAGCAGCATCAACGCGATACACGTGATCACGCTCGTCACCCGGTCGGGCCGGTTCAGGAACAGCACGATATATACCGCCGTCGAGGCTTCCGGGATTCCATAGGCGCTCGTCACGAGCACCGTCAGCGCGCAGATCAGCGCAATACGCGTGACAATCGACGCGCGCCCCGGAAACGCTGCGAGCAGCCGCGCGATCTCGCGCGGCCCAGGCGTGGTGAGCTCATCGGCAGAACTGGCCATGCTGGACCTCGACGATCGCGCTTGCGCCCACCCGCACCAGTCTGCCGTCCGGTTCATCGATCCGCACGCGAACCGGGAAGCGTTGCGCAACGCGTACCCAGTTCACCGACTGCTGCACGTATGGCAGGCCGCGCGGCAGATTCACGCGGTCCGTGTCCGTGATGCCGGCGCCGATGCCGATGACCTTGCCGCGCATCGCCTGCTTGCGGTCGATCATCGAATACACGGTCGCGCAGTCACCTACGGTGATCGCACCAAGCGCGGTCTCGCGGAAATTCGCCACGGCAAACCATTCGCCGGCATGAATCAGCGTGAAGATGGACTGGTTCGGCAGCACCGTCTCGTCGGCAAGAATCACAAGCCCGGTGACATAGCCATCGAAAGGCGCGCGTACCACCGTATCGTCGAGCCCACGCTGCGCGATGGCAAGCGCGGCCTCGCGCGCATGCACGGTGGCGATCGCGTCGGCATCGTCGCCAATCGTCCGCGCAGACGACTGCTGCTGCACCTTTGCTTGCGTGAGTGACACACTTGCGTCACGTTGCGCGACCACCGCCTGATCGAGCTGCTGCGCGGACACGTAGCCCTGCGCTGCGAGCGGCCGCAGCCGCTCGACGCTGCGGGTAGCGAGATCGTAATTGTGGTTGGCCCGCCGGGTCTGGTCAGCGGCGATCGTCGCGTTCGACGTCTCACCAATCAGCGTGCGGTGACGCGTGGCCAGTTGCGCGCGCGCCATTTCAAGCTCGGCCTGCGCCTGCGCGACTGCGAGCCGGTACGGCACCGGATCGATTTCGAACAGCACGTCTCCTTTGGCGACGCGCTGGTTCTCCTCAACAGGAACACGCACGATCCGGCCACCCACCGGCGACGCGACGTGGACAACGTCTGCATCGATGCTGGCGTCGTCCGTAGAGGGGTAACGTGACGACCGGTCGTACGCATACCATAGCGCCGCCGCGCCAAGCAGCACGATCACGATAGCGATCGCGCGGCCTTTCCATACATGCTTGGAATTGACGCCGGCCATTTTCATGTCAGCCTCCCGCGCCGATGGGGCCGCGAACAATAGTGAGCGTGGGAGCGTTGCATCCTATAGCTGCCCCGTACCCAACAACCAGAAGAACACCCCGACGACAACCCCAATCGCCGTACATACAGAAAGTTGATATGGCACGCCATGGACCCAGCCTGAGGCGACAAACGCACGATGTGCGACGACGGCACCTACGGCGCCGGCTACGGCGCTCACCAGCCAGAACGGGAAGTACGCGCCGAAGAGCGCCAATGTCGGTGCGCCATGGGTGACGCAACCGCCAAGCGGCATGGATGCCACGGGCATGTACGCAGCGGAGAACCTGGGCCATGTACGCTGTTTCATCGTTTTCGCGACGGGAACATTGATTGATGATCCACTGATACAACCTGCCTCAGGTGCAACAATGGTTGACCCAACACGTGCCACCACGTTCATAGCTCCGATTCGATTGGTAGCAGTCCCATGAACCAGACGCTTGCACGCCGCGCGAATGAGACATCCGGCTCCGAGTCCAGCGTCGTCACTGTCCCGTCCTCAGCGGTATCGATCCAGACAATCCGGCTCTTGCCGTTTGCATCGGTGCGTTGCTCGACTCGCCAGGCGGCGGTGTCCAGGTTCGGCTCGACGTCGTCGACCACCTGCCCGGCAATCGCCGGACTGTTGCAAAGCACACCGATCTCCGTATTGAGACGGTTCGAACGGGGATCGAGATTCATCGAACCAATGAAAACGGTCTGTCGGTCGAATACATACGTTTTCGCGTGCAACGAGGCCCTTGAAGAACCGAAGAAGCGGCGTTGTGCTTTGACCTTGCTTGAGCCAACCGGCTTCAGCTCATAGAGATGCACGCCCGCTGCAAGGAGATCCTCACGATAGTGCTGATATCCCGCATTCACCGCCACCACATCGGTCGCCGCCAGCGAGTTGGTCAATATCGTGACCTGCACGCCGTGTTCGGTTAAATCGCGTATCCATGCAACGCCTTCTTTGCCCGGCACGAAGTAAGGCGAGATGAGGAGCATCCCGTGCTCGGGCTTGAGGTTCAGGGCCGCGAACTTCGTCATGATGTGGCCCTGCGCGTCGTTCGGGTCACGTGTGATCTTGGATGGGTCGTCGTATAGGAGTGTGGCGTGCCCCCACGCAAAGTTCGTGTCACCCGCTTCGAGTATCTTTGCAAGCCGCGCTCTCGCGTCCACGACGTAGGGCGCGTCGTGTTCCGCCTTGATGTATTCGTCCATCTTCGCGCGGTAATCGCTTAATGCAGACGGCGCTGCCTCATGCCCCATCAACTGCTCGATCGAATAGCTCGATCCGGAGTTCCAGAACTCATCGAAAGCGTTGGAAACGTCGCGGATAATCTGGCCATGCAGGAGGACATCCAGATCACCAAAGGCCACCACATTCGATGCGCCAAAGTATTCGTCGCCGATGTTGCGTCCACCAAGAATCGCGGCTTCGTTGTCCGCAATCATCGCCTTGTTGTGCATGCGCCGATTGACCCGGGAAAACTCAAAGGCCGTAGCAAGCGATTTGAACTGGCGATCCGCGACCGGATTGAATAGTTTTATCTTCACGTTCGGATGCGAACTGATTGCCAGCAAGACCTGGTCATCCGCATTCGTGCCGAGGTCGTCGAGCAGGACGCGCACGCGTACGCCGCGGTCTGCCGCTCCAAGCAATGCCGCCGCCAGTTCGCGTCCGGTCAGATCGTCGTGCCAGATGTAGTACTGCAGATCGAGCGTCCGGTCCGCCGATTCGGCAAGCTCGACGCGGGCAGCAATCGCGTCAACAGGGTCCTGCAGCAGGTGAAACGCGCTTTCGCCGGGGTGATTCTGTTCGCCTCGCGAGAATCTCACGCCGAGCCGCGTGGTGTCCGGGTTTTGCAGCGCAAGAGTTTTCGATTGGCTGCTCTGCGGCGGCAGACTGGCGCATGATGTCAGCACCAGGAAGAGAACGCTCACAATGAAAACATGTAGCTTCACCATCTTCGAACTCTGTCGAAATCTCGAACGGGATGTGGCTTGCCGCGACGCACCATACGCCACCAGCGCGACAGGCGGCGGAAGGATCGTATAAAGTTCGGATGCCGATCAGAAGGCGTCGAAACCGCGATTCTCATATCTCTCCCTTCACCGCCGGTGTGAGCTTGCTGACGAGCGCTTTGGCGACGATGTCATCGGCAATGATCACATTGGATGCGCCAGCGCTTTCCAGAAGCCCTTTTCTCAGCGGGTTTTCACCAGGCACCGCGATCGCGAGAGAAGGGCTCAGCGTATGAGCCAGCAGCGTGATTGCGAGATTGTTATTGCCGTCTGGTGTGGTCACGACCATTGCCCTGGCGCTGTCCAGCCGCGCACGCTTGAGCACGTCGTCGAACGCATCGGGCGAGCCCAGCACGACCATGTGGCCGCTATCCGCCGCCCGGTGGGCCTGATCCTGGTCGCCTACGAGCACGAGAACGGTCTCGCCCGCTTCATGCAGGTGACGTGCGACGTGCTCTCCAAGCGCATGGAATCCGACCACCACCACATGACCGGCCAGATGTTCGAACTTGCGTTCCATGATCCGGTTCTCCCGATACGCCATTACATCGTCGCCCGACAGCATGCCTGTGAGTTTTGAAACCGCAAATCCTCCGATCATCAGTGTCGCAAACATGGCCAGCACCATGAACCACTTCTGAGGTGGATTGAACCCGCTGAAGGCGCCCAGTGTGGTAATGAGGTTGACCCCGTTCCACACGGCCGTAAACAACTTGTCGGGGAAAGGAGAACTGGACTGATCAAGGACGACCAACCCGATGGTCGTGCCGCCCATCAGCAGGACGAGGAGGTTGATCGTGTTGCGAGCGCGGCGGCGCCATTCGCGGATACGGATGCCCCCGAGACGAGGCTCATCGACACGGAAGATCCACATGGTTACCCCGGATAGCCGGACTGATCGAGACAACAGCGAACCCAATGCGAGATCATCACGCTCCCCCTTTTTGCGCCATTAGTCAATTGTCGAAACTTCTGCTGCGTGAAGGTCAGCGCGTCGAACCCGCGTACCACGAGGCCGCTGCGGTCATTTCGTCACGCGTCATATTGCGCGCGATATTGCGCATTTGTTCTGAGATATCGTTATGCCGTGCGCCCGACGCAAACGCCAGCAGTTGCGCCTGTGTATAAGCGGCCGGCAAGCCTTCTAGCCACGGTGTGCCAGCCTTGTGGTCGATGCCGCCA
This sequence comes from Paraburkholderia sp. Ac-20342, assembly GCF_017104985.1. Taxonomy (NCBI): domain Bacteria; kingdom Pseudomonadati; phylum Pseudomonadota; class Betaproteobacteria; order Burkholderiales; family Burkholderiaceae; genus Paraburkholderia; species Paraburkholderia sp. Ac-20342. The sequence continues at coordinate 43,426 of NZ_JAAGPQ010000014.1, forward strand.
TGGCAAGCCGCGCATGCCGGGATATTACGCAGCGGCGCACCGTGCGCGACGATTCCCGGCGCATCGGCGAGATCAAGCCCTCGGCCTGCCACCGGACGCGGCAGCGACGCGTAGTATGCCGCCAGATCGCGCATGTCCTGATCGCTGAGGTTCAGTGTCATCGGCGACATGACAGCGTTCGTGCGCGCCCCGCTCTGGAAGTCCCGCAACTGCTTGTAGACCACGATCGCGTATTGCCCCGCCAGATTTGGCGAATTTGCTCCGCTCATGCCGCGCTCGCCATGGCACATCGTGCAGCGCAGCGCGAGCGTGGCACCCCGTCCGATCGACGAGGCCGTCGCGCCCGCAAGCAATTGCGGCGTCACCTCGACCTTGCTGAACTGCATCTGCGACGCATTCGGCGCATCATTGGCAAGCCACTGTTGCGGCACGCCCGCCGCGCTGCAGATCGCATTCCAGAGCCCCTGGAACTGCGCGTCGCGCTGCACCGATGGCAGCCACACGAAACCGACCACCACGCTGAACACGAACACCACGGCGGTGACGCCAACGCTTGCCGCGAACCACGGGTTGCGCAATGAGAACAGGCGTTCGTCGCTCATCGCTGGGCTCCAATCGGAATCACGGGCACGGTGTCGCCCCGTGCCATCAACTGTGCAATTGGATAGCCGTAGTTGAGCACCGTGAGCGCGATCATCAGCGTGAGCCATAACGCAAAACTGTTGAGCGCCACCGGCACGGTGCGCGGCTCGTGCACCGCAGTGCTGAAGCGGTATTCCTCCGGCGGCGCCGCCTGACTGCGATGTCCCTGGATCAGCACCGCGAAGAACACGATCGCCGAGAGCACGAGAATGAAGCCGCCGATCGCCGACATCATCACCCAGATCGCCTGCGCCGCGATCTCTGGATCCGTATAGTCGTAGTACGCCATGCGCCGCGGCATGCCGAGAATGCCGACCCAATGCCACGGAAAAGTCAGCATGACCATGCCGATGAACCACAGCCACAATTGCAGGCGCATGAGCTTCCAGTTCGTCATTGCGCGGCCCGTGATCTGCGGCCACAGATCGTAGGCGATGGCGAAGTACATGATGACGATCGCGCCTGCGTAGATCAGGTGGAAGTGCCCGGTGATCCATTGCGTGTTATGGATTGTCGAGTCGAGCTGGTAGCTCATGTTGATGAGCCCGCCCGCTCCGCCGAAGCCGAGCATCACGAATGAGAGCGAGAGCGCCAGCATCTGCGGATTGTCCCACGGCAAAACACGCAGCCAGCCAAAGGCGCCCTTGCCACCGCGCAAACGCGCAGCGATCTCCACCGACGCGCAAATAGTAAATACCGTCAGCAGCGTCGGCACTGCCACCATCGCTGTGAAGACCGATTGCACGAACTTGAAGCCCGCGCTCACCTGCGGATCGGCGAAAAGATGGTGCATACCGATCGGCATGGCCAGCACGAGAAACAGAACGAACGCGATGCGCGCCATCGTATCGCTGTAGAGCCGCCCGCCAATCGCGCGCGGTACGATCGTGTAGAACGCGATATACGCGGGCATCAGCCAGAAGTAGACGATGGCGTGCAGCGTCCACGAGAAGAACACGCGCGCGAGGCCCGCGTCGATCGTCGTCGTCCAGCCGAAGGCGGCCGGCAGAATCTGGAAGATGATTTCGATGGCCGCGCCCACTGCCGTCCAGCCCCACAGGTACGAACCGGCTACGGTCGCGAACATCGGCAGCGGCACGGGCTGGCCGGGATGGCCGCGTTTCCACGCCGCGAGATTCACCGACATCAGCGCTACCCAGATCCACGAGCCCACCACCACCAGCACCACGCCGAGGTAATAGAACACGTTACCAATCATCGGCGGATAGAATGTGTAGAGTACCGAGGCAAGTCCGAGCGCCACCGTAATCGACGCCATCACCGCGCCCGCAGCCACCAGCCAGAATCCGATCCACGCCCAACGCACCCCGACGAGCGCGCGTTTGAGCGACAGTTCGGTGACCGCGTAGCCGAAGCCCATCGCGACGAGCGTCGGAAACACGTAGCCCATCACGGTGCCGTGTTCGGTTACCGAGCGATAGTAGATCTCGGGGTCGCGCAGCCACGGATGCAACGGACTGCGCACGTACATCTGCCATGCGCCGAGCAGAAGTGCGGCGCCGAACACGCCAAACGCGAGCCAGAAATGCGAGAGTACGAGCCGCCGGTTATTTAACACAACTGATTCTCCGCGAAGTGGCTGCCATTTGCATGAACGCGTTTTTGTCGATGACCTTCACGTGTGCCCACATCCCCTGGTGTCCTGTTCCGCAATACTCGTGACAGGGCATCAGGTGATCGCCGGTTTGCGCGAAGGTGGTGCGAAACGTAGAGATATAGCCGGGTTCGACCATCGAGTTGATATTGGTGTGGGTGACGAGCAAGCCGTGTACGACATCCGCGCTCGTCGCGCGGAACGTGATCGGTACGCCGGCCGGCACGAGCAGGCATTGCGGCGTGAACGAGTACTGCTGTGCGACGATGCGCAGCGTCACCGAGCCGTCGGGCTCCACTGCGCTGCCCAGATTGCTCTCGATAAATTCGCCGGACACGTTGAGCGTGGTGGGGTCGATGGTCTCGACGCGCGAGGGCGGCATGGCCGACCAATGCAGGCCGGTGAAAATCACGACTGCGATGGTGCTCGCGATAAGCAGCACCGCGAGAAACGCCCAGCGCCGCTCGACGGTTGCTGCGACTTTGGCCGAGGTGTGCGAGTCGGGAACGGTAGGGTTCGACATGTCGCCGTCTGGTTAGATGAATGAGCCGTTCATTGAACGACGCCGCACGGCAGGAATACGAGGAAGTAGAACGCGTACCACATGCCGATCACGATGGCCGTTGCAATGCCGGCCACCACGATCGCGCCGCGCGGACCACGCCTCACGATCTCGTCGACGCGCTCGACTTCAGGCGGTTCGTTACCGCTGCTGGGGACAGGGGAATTGATCATCGCATCCTCAGAAGAGGGTTACCGAGCGCAAGGTGTTGACATCTTTCTCCGTAACCGGTGTACCGCGATTGCCCCACGCGGTGCGGATATACGTGACGACCGCCGCGATCTCCGCATCGGAGAGCGACTGCGCGAATGGCGGCATGCCATACGGCATGGGGTTCTTCATCGTGCCCGGCGCGTAGCCACCGTTGAGCACCATACGGATCGGATTCACGGAAGACGTCATCTGGATAGACGGGTTGTTCGCGAGCGGCGGGAAGTTCGGCAGCCTGCCCTGCCCCTCGTCTGCATGACACAACGCACACTGCGCGGCGTAGATCTTCTTGCCGAGCGGATAGAGCCGGTTCTTTTCTTCGGTCTGCGCGCTCGTGAATGGTGTGCTGCCCGCTTTCGCTGAATGTTCCGGCAGCGCCTTGAGGTAGACGGCGACCGCACGCACATCGTCTTCGCTCAGGTACTGGAAGCTGTCGTAGACGACTTCGGACATGGGTCCATACACCGCGCCACGGTTCGACACGCCAGCATGCAGCAGACCGACGATATCGTCGATGCTCCATTCGCCAAGACCCGCTTCGTTGTTCGAGGTCAGCGAGGGTGCGTACCAGTCCTGAATCGGAATCAATCCGCCCTGGAATTCCCTGGACTTCGTATTGCCCCCGAGCGCGTTGATCTGCGTGTGGCACATCGTGCAGTGGCCAAGGCCTTGCACGAGATACGCGCCGCGGTTCCATTCGACTGATTTCGATGGGTCAGGCCTGTATGCCCCCACTCTGAAGAAAAGTGTTCGCCAGCCCACCAGCAATTGCCGCTGGTTGAACGGGAAGCGCAACGCGTGAGGGCGATCCGGCTGGTGGACAGGCGGCGTCGATTGCAGGTAGGCGTAGATCGCGTCGGAGTCCTTGCGCGTGACCTTGGTGTACGACGCGTAAGGCATCGCCGGATACAGCAACTCGCCGGCCCTGGACTTACCTTCATGCAACATCCGGTAGAACTCGTCGGCGCTCCAGTTGCCGATTCCCGTTTCCTTATCCGAGGAAATGTTGGGTGAATAGAGTGTGCCGAACGGTGTGGCCATGGGGCGCCCTCCACCGAAAAGCTTGTCGCCGGGAATCGTGTGGCAGGCGATGCAGTCGCCAGCGCGCGCGAGGTATTCGCCACGCGCGATTACCTCGGCGTCAGTGTTCGCGGGCGCTGGAATTCGCGCTTGCGCAAGCGGCACACCGAGCCCGGACATGACGCCGCACGTCAGCATCGCAAGCGCGGTCAATCCCACAGACGCCCTGCTCTTGAAGTAGCGATGACTAAGCACGTGGTACACGGATGAGCCTCGCCTAGTTGGGAATGCTGCCGCACGCGAGCGGCAGCTTTAGCGAGCCCGCCCCGGCAGGCGTCGGATTCGCGGGCGCGGGCAGCGACGCGAGCCACGCGGCAATCGCGGTGATGTCGCTGTCTGAGAGACGCGTCGCGATCTCACGCATGCAATCGGGGCTCGCCGCGTGGCGCGTGCCGTAGCGGAACGCACCGAGCTGTGCGCTCAGGTAATCGGCGTGCAGACCCAGCAAGCCAGGGATCGCGGGCTCCATGCCCGTGAGTGCCGCACCGTGGCAACTCGCGCATGCAGGCACGCCACGCGCCGCTTCGCCGCCAGTCGCGAGCGACTTGCCGTGCGCGAGCGTCGCGGCATCGAGCGTTGGCGCGCCCGGTTGCGGGAACGGTGGACGCTGGCTCGCGAAATACTCGGCGATCTGCTTGAGGTAGGGATCGGGCAAATACGCCAGCAGGTAGTTCATCGGTGGGTATTTGCGCTGGCCGTCGCGAAACGCGATCAACTGGTTATAGATATAGCCCGCGGGCTTGCCGGCGAGGCGCGGAAAATAGTCGTTGCCGGTACCTTCGCCGTGCGCACCGTGACACGCTGCACAGCCCAGCACGCGGGCCTGCATCGTGTCGGGTGCTGGCTCTGCTGCCGGTGCGGCCGCAAACGCGGACACGCCCGTGCGCATGGCGAGCACCACCAGCACGGCGATGAACAATATGAAACGCTGCATCAACGGCTTCCTCGTACGCGGTTGTCCCGGCGGAGGCTCTGCCTCGGCCGACCACCGTTTAATGGAAAGAACGCAATACGGGGGTGCCTGCGCCAGGCATCACTCCCTGTCCCGTAGGCGCAGCAACCCCATCAGGACTTCATCGCGATAGGCGACGAGGTCCTGCTGGGAACGCGACTGAACTTCCTCGTGCACGCCCTTGATTACGGTCGCACGCACCTCGGGAGTGAGTTCCGGCGTTCCGAGTACATGCCACCACTCCGTGAGCGGCCGGGTGAACTGGTCGAAGAAATGCTCGATGCCGCCTTGACCGCCGCCGAGGTGATACAGAAGGCTCGGCCCCATGATTCCCCAACGCAGTCCTGGCCCCCACGAAACAGCGGCGTCGGCATCGCCAACGCTGACGACGCCTTCTGCGATGAGGTGCACGACTTCACGAAAGAGCGCTGCCTGCAAGCGATTGGCGACGTGGCCTGGAACCTCCTTGTGCAAGCGGATGGTTCGTTTGCCAAGGCCACAATAAAACTCGGTGACGCGTTCAATAGTCTCTTCCGAGGTTTGTGCGCCGCCCACAATCTCTACCAGTGGAATCAGATGCGGCGGGTTGAACGGATGGCCGATCACGCATCGTTCGGGATGCTTCAGGCAAGCGGATTGAATCTCGCTCATCGTCAGGCCTGACGAACTCGACGCGATGATCGTCTCCGGCGCCAGCGCCTCATCGAGACGGCGGTAGAGATCTTTCTTGAAGTCGATCCGTTCGGGACCATTTTCCTGAATCAGATCGCTGCCGGCGACGGCCTCGTCGAAGTTGTCCGTAAATCCAAGCTTCGCAGGCGACGCGCCGGGTACCACACCCAGTTGCTCGAGCGCGGGCCACACGGCCGCGACAAAATCGTCGAGCTTTTTCTGTGCGTCAGGGGCGATGTCAGTCGCGACCACGTCCAGACCTTTGGCGAGAAACAGCGCGGCCCAGCTCGCGCCGATAACACCGGTTCCGATGATGGTGACGCGTTGGATTGGCTTGGTTATTTTCGTCATGGCAGTCGGCTTCCAAAAGATCAAACGAACGCGCTGAAGCCACTGATCGCCTTGCCGACGATCAGCGAATTCATTTCACGGGTACCTTCGTACGAATAGAGCGCTTCCGAGTCGGCCATGAAGCGGGCAACGTTATAGTCGAGCACGATGCCGTTGCCGCCCAGTACCTCGCGCGCCCAGCCCACCGTCTCGCGCATGCGGACCGTACAGAATGCCTTGGCGAGCGAGGCGTGCTCGTCCTTCAGCTTGCCCTGGTCCTGCAGTTGCGCGAGACGCACAACCATGCACTGCGAGGCAGTGATATTGCCGAGCATCTTCGACAGCAGATCCTGGACCATCTGGAACGAGGCGATCGGTTTGCCGAACTGCTCGCGCGTCTGCGCGTATTTGAGCGCGTTTTCGTAGGCGCCCATGCTGCAACCGACAGATTCCCACGCGACATACTGGCGTGTCAGGCGCAGCACGCGGGCGGTGTCGCGAAAGCTCGCGTCGCCCTGCAACCGGTTCTCTTCGGGCACGCGGCAGTTCTCGAGCGTGATGACACCGTTTTGCACGACGCGCAACGCGACCTTGCGCTCGATCTTCGCGACCGAAAATCCCGGCGTACTGTTGTTCTCAACGACGAAGCCCTTGACCTGATTGTCGTCGACGTCGCGGGCCCAGATGATGGAGAGATCGCACCAGGTCGAATTGCCGATCCAGCGCTTCTGTCCGTTGAGTACCCACGTATCGCCTTCCCGCTTTGCGGTTGTCAGCAGACCGCCGCCGGCGCCTGAGCCGACCAGCGGTTCGGTCAGCCCAAAGCAGCCGATCTTTTCGAGGCGCACCATCGGCGGCAACCACTTCTGTTTTTGCTCTTCCGAGCCGCCGAGGTAGATCGATCCCATCGCGAGACCGCTATGCACTCCGTAAAACGTCGCAATCGAAGCGTCGACCCGCGCAAGCTCCATCGCAATGAAGCCGTCGAACAACGTACTGCCTCCCGGGCAGCCATATCCTTCGAACCCGACGCCCGCGATGTTCAGTTCGCGAATGCCGGGAATCAGCTCGAACGGAAATCGGTCTTCTGCCCAATACTCGTTGATGACGGGCGCCACCGTCTCTTCCATGAAGCTGCGCACCTTCCCGAGGAGCGTACGTTCCGCTTCGCTCAGGATCTGATGGATCATGTAAAAGTCGCTGTCGGGTGCCGGCAGCGCGTGGGCTGGCTGTTTGTCTGACATGGCGTGTCTCGCTCTGATGAATGGGGACGACTGCGGGTCCAACTACCGGTCCAGGTAGTTGTAGACGACCTCGGCTTTACCGAGCGACAGATCCGTCAGCAGATGCACGGCCGACAGCACCTCGAGCACCGGGAGCTTCGCGACGGGCGCGAAACAGTGCGGATGCAGTTCGAGGGAGGCCGGACCCGTCCACGCCCCCTTCACCGTCAGGTCCTCGACGTAGTACTTGACGAGCTCGCAGACGCGCGGCGTGCAGTCGACGTCCGGCAGGATCTTCAGCAGAAAACCAGGCGCTTCGAGCGTCTTGCGGACCTCGGCGAGATCGAGCGGCTTGTATTTGTAGGCCATCGTCGCGGTCGCGACGCGCACGCCGTTGTAATCGAGCGTGCCGACCAGCGCGTCCTTGCGCACCTCGAGCTTCGGTTGCGCCAGCACCTTGGGGAAACCCAGCAATTCGCGGCCGGATGCGATGCCCGCCTCGCTGTCGAGATACATCGCATGCGTGAAGCCGCCTGCAAGGCCGTTGAACGTGACCGGGATCACCTGACCGGACTCCGTGTACGAGCCGAGCCCGCTCGAGTCGGGCATGTTGATGAATTCGTACTTGACGATCGGCTCGGCCGGCATGAGTGGCGCCGGGACTACGCGCGCCAGCGCTTCCGGATCAGTGCGATACGTGATGATCACGAATTCCCGGTCCACGAACCGGAACGGGACCTTGGGATAAGCGGGACTCGTCAACGGCATCGCGTAGGCGGATGCACGCACTTCGTTTTCAGTCATGGAACGCTCTCAAGTTGCCGTGCGATGCGCGACGCGCCGAACGGTGGTGGATTCGATCAACAGTACGAAATGCCCTTACCTACGCCTCCTCCGTGAAACGCGCGACCGCGCCCGCATCGTTCAGGCGTGCGATCTCGGTTTCGTTGAAGCCAAGATCCTTCAGGATTTGCGTGCCGTGTTCGCCGAGTCGCGGCGCCGCTGTGGGCTTCACCTTCGGCGCACCCAACACCTGAATCGGATTGCTCACGGTGCGGGTTTCAATCCCGCCCGGCAGTTCGAGCGGCACGACGATCCCGTTGGCCTTCAACTGAGGATCCTCGATGATCTCCTTCGCCACCTGAACGACACCGAAGATCACCCGGCCCGCGTCAAGCACCTGTTTCCAGTGCGCGAGCGGCTGGCTCGCGAACATCGGGTCGAGAATCTCGACGAGCTGCGCGGCATTGGCAATGCGCGTGTCATCGGTGAAGCGCGGATCTGCGAGCAGTTCGGGCTTGCCGATCGCGTTACAGAAGCCTGGCCAATCCTTGCGTTGCGCGGCGACCAGCAGAATCCATCGCCCGTCGGAAGTTTGATACGGGTTGAGCAGCGCATTAGGCGGCGATTTGCGATCGTGCTGCGGGAAGAAGTGGCCGCCGTTCAGACCACCTTCGACCCACGCGGCCGCCGCCCAGATGCCGTTGGCGATCAGCGATGTCGACACGTGGCTGCCCTTGCCGGTGGTGGCACGCACGTAGAGCGCCGTCACGATCGCCGCGTAGAGTGTGGTCGCCGTCGCGTGATCGCCAATGCCCGGAATTGGCAGCGTTGGCGGGCTGCCAGCGTCGTGCGTGACTTCCATCAGGCCCGAGCGCGCCCAATAGGCCGTGACGTCAAAGCCAGGCGTGTCGGCTTCCGGGCCTTCGGAGCCGTATCCGGTGATATCGGCATAGATAAGCTTCTCATTCAACGGTGCGAGCGCTTCGTAGGTGCAGCTGAGCGCCGCCTTGACGCGTGGCGGAAAATTGACGACCACGACGTCAGCCCAGCGCACGAGACGTTGCAGCACTTCTTTTGCATCGGCGGACTTCAGGTCGACAGCAATGCTGCGCTTGTTGCGGTTCGTCAGTTGCCACGCGTAGTTGACATCGCTGGTCGGGTTCGGCGGCATCGCCGAGAAGTAGCGGTAAACGTCACCGGTGCCCGGCGGCTCGACCTTGATCACGTCGGCGCCGAAGTCGGCGAGGATCGTCGTTGCAGCGGGGCCGGCAATGTAGCTCGCAAGATCGAGCACCTTCAGACCGGAAAAGATGTGATTGCAGGCTGTCATCAAGCCATCTCCTGAGAATGGTTTCGCCGTCGGCTTCCCGTTTCATATGCGGGCCGTGCCCGGCAGAGACGTTGCGCGTGTCTGAACGGCGGATCGCTATCGGCCTTTGAATAACGGTGGCCGCTTATCGAGGAAGGCTTTTGTGCCTTCTGCCTTGTCTTCTGTTGCTGCGCACAGGGCAAACAATGCCCGCTCAAGAGCCAGCCCTTCGGCGAGCGAGCCATCGAGGCCACGATTCACCGCCTCGATCGCATAGCCCACGGCGAGTGGCGCATTGGCATTGATCTGCGCGAGGATGGCCCGGGCGCGGTCGATCAGCGTCGCGGGCTCCACGATCTCGTTGACGAGGCCGACGCGCAGCGCTTCTTCGGCGGAAATCATTTCACCGGTGAGGATGAGTTGCAGGGCCACGCCCTTGCCGACGAGACGTGCAAGGCGCTGCGTGCCACCAAAGCCCGGGATGAGGCCGAGCTTGATCTCAGGTTGGCCGAATCTGGCCTCCGGTGTTGCCAGCCGGATCGTGCAGGCCAGCGCGGTCTCGCACCCGCCGCCCAGCGCCAAACCGTTCACCGCGGCAATCACCGGCTTGCCGAGATGCTCGACGAGATCGAGCAAGGCCTGCCCGGCGCTCGCCTGCCGCTCCGCCTCGACCGGCGTTGCGACGGCCAGTTCGCTGATATCCGCGCCTGCAATGAACGCGCGCTCCCCTGACCCGGTGATGATGACGCCGCGCACCTCCATGTCGGCGCGGGCGCTTTCGAATGCCATGGTCAGTTCGCCGATGGCCTCGTGGTTCAGCGCGTTGAGGACGTTGGGGCGATTCAGCGTGACCAGCGCGACCCCGTCGCTCTTTTCATAGATAATCGTTTCGAAAGCTTCCAGGTCAGGCATCTGTACCATGAGGCTGAACACTCCGCAGAACGACATGAATCGTGCGCGATACGCCCACGATGATCGAGATGATTCGAGCTCACTGACTGCTCGCCAGCCGGTTGATTTCCAATTTATCACCGGCGTTTCGGTCGACGCATTGGCGAAATAAACGAAATTCATTGGAAGTTTTCACAGTCGGCCTGCTACGAGGACTTGCGTGCCCCGCCCAACAGGACGTCAAACGGCGCATGGGTCAGCTCTTTGTGAAAATCCACAAGATGTCCAAGCGATTTCCACGAATATTTCGCGCGGCTCGCGCGGGTATAGTGCCGGTTCCCTAAGAGCATCGTCCGCCTGCTCCGGCGACGACTGAGGTGGATCGTTTTGATGAGAATGCCGACCATCAGCAATCGCTTACGCGAAAAGACCACTGCGCTGGCGAAACTCGCTGCGTCAGTTACTCTGCAACGTCCTCTTCCATTCGCCGCATGATGCGAAGTCTTTTCGCAAGACAGCGGAAGCGCTCGGCCTCGACTCAGTCGCACCACGCATCCCGCTGGCACTCGACGTCGACATGACAGCGATCGATTCACGCACAAGGGACGACACGCTCGGCCGCATTGCACTGGCCGCATCCCGGCACCTGAAAGTAGCGCCCGACGATCTCGTGCGTGCCAGGCACCGCGAGCGTTTTATCATCTGGGCGCCCTGCGCGCAGGGGAAAGTCCATCACCCGGAGCGACCGCCTCATGGCTGACCGCGCCTTCCATCTTGGGCTCGCATTGCCGCACGTTCAGCGAATCGGAGTCGGCCAGATGAACGAAGACGCCCGCGGTTGGGCACTCTCCGCCGAGGAAGCGCTGAAAGTCCCCGATTTCACTTCGCGAGGTCACGACAGGAAGAAGGTCTCGCTGTATTCGTCTATCGTTATGGCCGAATGCGCCCGTCAAACCGACACCGCGTCGCGCTACCTGACTTCGCTCCCGTAGCAGATATCCGGCGAGCCCAAACTCGTATCGACGCTTGAAGTCTATCTGGAGCAAAATCAGCGCCGAAGACGAACAGCGCTTGTGCCGGGCATTCCCCCCAACACGCTGAACTGCCGGATCGAACGTATCGAATCTCTGCTGGGAGCCAGTCTCGATGATGTCGGCTGGATTTCGAAGCTCGATATCGCGTTCAAGCTGCGCCGTTCCATGCTGGCTGACTGCTGACAGTCGGCAATGGCCGGAAGATAGCCGGTCCATCCCCGGCGTCGTGTGACTATCGTATAGTGTCTTGCCGTCGGGCATCGCTGACCGATGTCCAACGCGCGCTGGCTCAAACCCATCTCCAGGGACGAATACCACAATGACAGTCAGCATCCCAACGATCAGCGAACGCTTGCGTGAGCGCACCGCGCTGCTTGCCGCGAACCCGGCGGCCGTAATTGATCGCGTCTATGAAATGCTGATGGGCATGGAGGGCTACAAGACCCTCGCGGCATCGGTCAAGAAGGATATTTCCGCATCGATCGATTTTTCGGCCAGGTTGTGGTTTCAGTCGCTTCTATCCGGCAATCTGCCATCAGCGGACGACATGGAACACTTCCAGGAGTTCGGCCGCCGGCGCGTTCACCAGCGCGTACCGCTGCAGGCCGTGCTGCGGGCGTTCCGCCTGGGGTCGCGGGAAATCTGGCGCGCCTACATCGAGCTGGGGGAGAACGATCGAACGCTGGTCGACGAATTGCTGTTCAGCATCTCGCCCTACCTCTTCGACTACTTCGACGTCATGGCCCAGGACATCACTCAAAGCTATCTCGAAGAGCAGTACCAACAGGCACGCTAGCGGGCCGCATTGTCTCATCAGCTTTACAGCATCGTCTTTCATTCGCCTGACGATTACGCTGGATTTCGGGAAACCGCGGAAGCGCTTGGCATCGACTCCACTGCGCCACGCGTGGCGCTTGCCGTCGACATCGACCTCTCAACTCACACTTCGTACGAGCGCGAGCGGGAACTCGACCGCATCGCGCTTGCGTCAGCCCGTCATCTCAGTGCCGCACCGGACGATCTGGTGCGCGCCTGGCATCGTGGCAGGATGATTCTATGGGTGCCTTGCGTGCGCGGCGATTCGATCAATCGAACCGATCGTCAGACGACTGAACGGGCCAACGCGATAATCGGTGCGATACGGGAGATTCGTGGCATCGGCATAGGCCTGATGAACGAAGGCGCGTCGGGTTGGTCTGCCTCTGTCGACGAAGCGATCAGAGCATTGGACTTCGCATCGAAAGAGCAAAGCCAGCCGCATGTGGCGACATATTCAAGCATCCTCATTGAGGAATGCGCACGCCTCTCGTCGAATGCCCGGCGCTACCTCGTCTCGCTGCTCGAACAGCTATCCCACGAACCTGAACTCGTCACGACGCTGCAAACCTACTTCGAACAAGGACAGCGGCGCGGACAATCGGCCACCGCACTGGGTATTCATCCGAACACACTGGACTACAGGATCGAACGCATCCAGACGTTGCTTGGGGCGAGCCTCAACGACGTCGGCTGGATTGCGAAGCTCGACATTGCCCTCAAGCTGCGCGGGGCGGCCAGGTAACATCCGGCCACAGCAGTCAATCGTCGATTGGGTCACGTTCGATGCTGGCGCGATACGCCGGTATGACGAAAGCCAGTATCATTCGATTTCCATTAGCCGGTACATTCGCCCCGAACACACGTGGGCGAGTTACCGGATCGCCTCGACGGATTGGCAACCCCGTCAATACGCAGTACGCGTCCATCCGCGCGAGGCCGATTCCTCAAATCTGGTCCCCATAGTGGACAGAACACACCTTACTCCAGCAAACGGTTAATGACTTCGAGGATTAGGATTCGAGGACGGCGCCGCGCGTGGGGCGCGAATCCGGTGCCACCGGCATCAACGCGCCGCGATGGAGACGCTTCGTCATCCGAAATTTCTTGTTGTGAATGGTGGATCCTGACGCCAGGGATAACCAAAGCTTCGCAGTTCTTCCCGTCGAACCCGTGCCCTGACCTCTTGCCTGCCACCCTGTTTCCTGCCCTGTCCCGCGACCGTAGTCGGGGGCGGGCCGGCATCAAGGGGCGAGGGACCGCGTTGCCCGCACCATCCCTCGCCTCTTTCCTTGACACCGCCCCGCCCCCGGCTCCCTGGGTCGCACGGGCAGGAAACAGGGTGGCAGGCAAAAGCAGAAGCCAACCCCGAGTTCCACCGGGAAGGTTTCCCGCGTAAGCGCCAAGGCCATCCTACAGCCCGTACGTCAACTCTTTTTGCTGTGGAGATAGTCATGCAACTCACTTCCTCTTTCCGTTATGGTTCCCCGATGCTTCGTGCCGACTCGCCCCTGTCGGACGACCAGATTCTGCGCGCCGCCCCGTCCATCTTCGCAGACGGCAAGCATGCAAGCCGCTCGGAACGCTACACCTACATTCCCACCATCGACGTGCTGCGCGGTCTGCGCAACGAAGGCTTCCAGCCGTTCATGATCTGTCAGACCTGCGTGCGCGATCAGGACAGACGCGAATATGCGCTTGCGCTGCTCCCGCGCCGCCACCGCCGCCGCACCGACAAGCCGGTTCCCGGCAATTCCTGCGACCCGATTCGCCATCCGGTCCGCGAGCGCGACGAGCGACGCTTCGTTGAATGTCGCCAGCGCGGCCTGATACCTCGCTTCGTGTTCCCGGGTCATGTCCTCAGCCAGCTGGATCGTCGCCTTGCAACGCGCCAGCGCGTCACGATGCCGGTGCATCAGCGCATCGGTCGCCTCCCCGGCCTCCCGGCGTACGGCACCGAAACTGTCGCCCCCGGCTTTGCGGATACAGTCCGGCATCGCTTCGTAAAGTCGCGTGTAGTATTCGAGTGCCGCGAGTACTGACCATAACGCATCGTTGTCCCGCAGCTTCAGCGCACCAGAAATCCGCCGCAGACGCAGGAGACTGGCATCGTCAGGCAATTCACCCGTGACATCGAGAAACAGACGGGCGAGCGCATCCGGCGGCTTCGCCCGCCTGTTACGCATTCACCGTCACCTTCTCGAACATCGCATCGCATAGTGCCCGCCAGCGCAGCAGTTCCGCCCGCTCGCCAATATGCATCGTTTCCGCCGCCTCACTGATCGACAGGCGTTGACTGCGAAGCTCATCGGCGACCCGATCCGCCAGATCGGGAAAATCCAGCGAATGGCCCCGCGCTTCGATGATTTTACGGAGCTGGGATACCTGATAGAGCGAGAACTGCTCCGGCGCACCAAAATACCCATTGCGCACAACGTGCGTGATCGCGTCAGGAAATGTCCGCCTGAAGGCATTCAGCAGTTCGAGACTGTCGCGCTGCCGGTTGATCACCCACAGCACAACCAGTTCGCGCTGCAACTCACGCAACGTTCCGGCCAGCGTCGCGCCGAACTGTGCGACGCCCGTCTGACTGCGCGCGGCCGTATTGACCACGATGACCGCGTCGCGATTCTCGTCGCAGAAATTGACCAGGCCAATCCAGCCGTTTGCATCGTCCAGGCTATAGGCAATACAACGCATCCTGTCCTGAACAGCTTTCATCACATCCGGATTGGAGGTATCGGTTTCGACGAGCGCTGCATGGATTTCATGCCGTTGCAGATAGTCGGCCAAGGCAAGTGCGACAAAACTCTTTCCTACACCGCCCTTGCTGCCACCGACCAGATAGATAGGGTAAGTCGTCGTGTCCATCTGAATCCTCTATAGGTTCTCGGTATCGGGCTCGATCTCGAATGAGAACGCATCCCGCATCACCATGGTTCCCGGCCTGTTGCCGACTTTTTCCCCATCCTGCTTCGGATTCGCGCGGGTGTTGTCTGCGCGTGGCGCGTCGTCCTGACTGATCTTTATCGAGCGATGTATTGGCCCGGCATTGCTCCGTGCGACTTTGCTGGCTGACTGCCGGGATGGCCTGTTCTTTTTTGGAGGATATAACGCGTACCTGACAGAACCTACGCTGAACTCAACGCCCTTTCCCTTTGCATGTTCAACGATGTCTTCCAGCGTATAACCCTTCTTTCTGACGGCGCCGATCAACGCCCGCATCTCTTTCATTGCATCGGTAATAGCAACGCGCTGCTCGGCCTCCGGCTTGACTGGAAGTGACTCGAGAGAATGGATCAGTTCATCCCACTGTGCCCGCGTATAGCTCTTCGCAACCGGCATGACTCGCTCCAGATCACTCCCGTCATTTCATCCTGCTCACATGGGAAAGACCCGTCAATACCCCTTGCCTGAGCGAAGCCGCTTCACTGGAACGCTACGGAATCCAGCGGATCGAACCAGAACAAGAGGAATATTTTTAAGCTGTCGTGCATGAGCAACGCCCCCGGATGGACGTCCCTCAGACAGCCAACGAACAGACGCAGACGGTCACCGCGGCCACACCGACACGGGTCGTATCAGAAATCGCCATCCGGGCCAACCGGATGTACGTGATGCCCTCACGGAATATCTTTCGCATCCAGCAGACTAGCAAGTGGTCGCCCGCACCTCGCCAGAGCGACGGCACCGACTCCAGAAAAATAAAGGTCCGATGGAATAGCTCCCATCTCACGGACTCAGGACATGAAATTGACGAACAGCATCGGCCAGCCTCGCAGACTCGCGACAGTCAGCCGTCCGCCACTACTGAGCTATCGCACAGAATCGTTCCGTACCGCGTGCAGACCCGATCCATTTATCTCACAGACTATGTGGCGTTGCTCACGAACACCTGGACTCTACGGCGCAGACATATCCGGCTGACCTCACCGAAAGCGTTTACGCAAGGACATCAAAAACAATATAAAAACAAGGGATCGCAGGATAGGCTTGCGCCGGTTTCAGGCACCATCACGATACTCCAGTGCAAAGCTCGGCATATCCACAATCGATACTTAACACAAGCCATGAACCTGGTACGTGGCGCAGTTTCCTCTCCTCCATCGACATATGACGAGCGATCGATTTGGGCTTTACTTCCTCGTTTCCTCGTACGGGAAGGATCAAATCTCGTACAGATAGTCACTACACTGTCAAATGCAGCCAAATTTATATGATGTAGCGGATTCGCAAATGGGTCGGATATCCGGCACCATTCTTCGCTCGCTTATCTTTTCTACCAGACGGTCCGTCTCCACTGCATCCCGGGTCCTGCAGGAATGCTGCAGATTGCCATTCCAGCAGCAACTCTGCTTGTCATCGGACCATCATCCATTCACCAATCTCATGCACCGCCTCACCGCTACAACTGCAAGAGTTTCAGCAGAGCCTTTGCCGCGGAACCCGACGACGCAGGGTTCTGACCCGTAATCAACCGGCCGTCGGTCACGACGAAATCATTCCAGTCGCCGCTCTTCTCGTAGAGACCGCCGAGCCGCTTCAGTTCGTCCTCCACAAGGAACGGCACAACTTGAGTTAATTGCACAGCCTCTTCCTCCGAATTGGTGAAACCCGTCACGCGCTTTCCCTTGACGAGCGGCTGCCCCTGGAAAGTCGTCTTTTTCAGCACGGCGGGGGCATGACAGACGGCCGCCACCGGCTTGCCGGCGTTGTAAATGCGTTCGATCAACCGGATCGAATTGGCGTCGTTGACCAGGTCCCACATCGGACCATGTCCCCCCGGATAGAAAACCGTATCGTAGTCGTCCGCATTGATGTCGGCGAGCTTTACCGTACTGGCAAGCACCTTTTGCGCGGCAGGGTCTTTCTTGAAACGTTCCATTGACACGGTCTGGTTGCCCGGTTCATCGCTTTTCGGGTCGATCGGCGGCTGACCGCCCTTGGGCGACGCCAACGTGATGTCGACTCCTGCATCCTTGAACACGTAATACGGGGCCGCGAATTCCTCCAGCCAGAAGCCGGTTTTCTTTCCGGTATTGCCAAGCTGGTCATGCGAAGTCAAAACCATCAGGATCTTCATTGGCTATCTCCACGAGTGAGGTAAACGTCTCTTGCACGCTGCCGGCCCAAAAACGCGTTCGACATCCGCCAATCGTTCGAAGCCTATCGATTGCCTCATACGAGCCGGCCTCGATACCGGGCGAATCTCAACGGCGGGACGTTTCGTGACCATTCGCCGCAGCACGAACTGCCATGACTTTAGCGTACCCGTTCGAGGTAGCAAAGGAAAGTACTACCAAGGTATGAGATCGGATACCGAAGGTGTCGGCCAGCCCTATCGATCCGCGGCATGTCCCGCGGCAACGTCTACCCACGCGCCGATATCGCCGTACCGGGTTTCCCCTATACCAATACGAAGGTATGTTGCTTCACCCACACGCGATCACTAGGATCGACCTTGTCGAATCGACTGACACTTCAACACGGCTTCCTGCAAGTTTCCACCCTGCACCTAATCGACCTGAGGAGACTGAGATGGTCAACGATAGATCTGCCGGCGGAAGTAGCCTGGCACAGCCAACAGATATGAACGGGCTCGAGTACCCAGACGATAGCGATATGGCTACGTCACAGGAAGCCCAAAGTTCCCGGTGGCGACATGTCATCCTCATGCTGAATGTCGACTGGAATTCGCGAGGAAATGCGTTGTCCGTGACCACAAGCCGGCGATTTCCCGCGGCGCGCAACGAGATAAGCCACGCCACCATCCGGATTCTCGATCGCCCCTCTCCCACGTCCGCTGTCATATCGTGGCGCGATCCAACGGGAAGCAGCTATGGATATCAGATATGGAAAATGCGCCTCGCCCACGAAGAAGGGCTATGCGCAATCTCCGGCATTCCGATAAACAAGGGTGACGTCATATTTCGCCCCGTCGATCGAGGGCGGTATCCCGGGAATGCGTCGGCAATGATTCTCGCCACGTATATCGAGGAGCCGAACTGCTGGCTGAATGCGCTTTTGCGAGAAACGTGAACTCTTCGCCTGTTCTTCCAGCCGTGCCTATTTTCGTCGATATGGATGATGTGGCTCATCCGGCCGAATGCGAGACCGAGCAGCTTGAATACGGGTTAACCGTCTCGACGAACCCGAGGTTGGGCCATGACGTTAGTCACGTTGATCGATGATGACGAAGCTGTACTCGAATCGCTTCCGGATCTGGTGAAGGAGTTCGGCTACCCTGTTGTCGCATTCGCTTCGGCGGAGACATTTCTCCTTTCGGATGCAGTCGATCGAACCGCTTGCCTGATTCTCGATGTCACGATGCCCGGCATGGCCGGCCTCGAGCTTTGGCAAAAATTGAAGCGCCGCGACGAAGCGATACCCGTGATCTTCATTACCGCGTGCAGGGACGAGGCGCTTCGTGCCCATCTGCTCAGGCAGGGCGCATGCGATTGTCTCTTCAAGCCATTCAGCGACAACGCACTTCTCTCGGCAATCAAAATCGCACTGGGCGAGGCGTGACCCACGACGAAGAGTGAGCGCAACCGCGCGTTCCAGTCGCTCCATTTCTCATGGCCTCTGCAGCATCTCCGCGTCGCCACGCTGCCGGCGTACCCGTTCTCCGCGAACCCGATCTGTTACTGCCACGCAAAAGTGTTTGGTCACGCAGGGTATTCGAGCTTGATGGAGAGAGCAGTAAATTGCCTACTCATCGGGAGCGCCAATCCAGCAGGCGGACGACCCGAAATACATCATCAGGAGAGTTCATCATGAGCGAATCGCAGAAAGTCGTCGTCATTACCGGTGCATCGCAAGGCATCGGTGCCGAACTGGTCAAGGCCTTCCGTCAGCGCGGTCACCGAGTGGTCGCGACCGCGCGCACCATCAAGCCGTCCGATGATCCCGACGTCGTTACGGTCGCCGGCGACATTGCCGATCCGGCCACCGCGCGCCGCGTGATTTCCGAAGCCGTTGCGCGTTTTGGCCGTGTCGACACGCTCGTGAACAACGCGGGCGTCTTCATCGCCAAGCCGTTCACGAGCTATACCGCCGAAGACTACGCGGTTAAAACCGGCGTCAACCTTGCCGGTTTCTTCAACATCACGCAGCTTGCCGTCGCCGAAATGGAAAAGCACTTGAGCGGCCATGTGGTCAGCATCACCACGACGCTCGTCGAGCATGCAGTCAGCGGCGTACCATCGGTGTTGGCGTCGCTCACCAAGGGCGGCATTTCCGCCGCCACCAAATCGCTCGCGATCGAATACGCGAAACGCGGCATCCGCGCAAACGCCGTCTCGCCGGGCATTATCAAGTCGCCGATGCACGCGCCGGAAACGCACGCTGCACTTGACGCGCTGCATCCCATCGGCCACATGGGTGAAATGAGCGACATCGTCAATGCGGTGCTGTACCTCGATTCCGCGCCGTTCGTGACCGGTGAGATCCTGCACGTCGACGGTGGCCAGAGCGCGGGGCACTAAACATCACCATGCATTATTGAACATATGAGGCGCCGGCTGCCCGGCACCTCTACTTCACTCACAGCCAAGGAGAGCAGCATGCCCATCGTCACGATTCAGGTCACCCGCGAAGGCACGAAGCCTGGCGCCACGTCGGTCACGGCGGAAGAGAAAGCCCAGTTGATCGAGGGTGCGAGTCAGTTGCTGCTCGACGTGCTGAACAAGCCCTTTGAGGCAACGTTTGTGGTTATCGAAGAAGTGGATACCGATAACTGGGGCTGGGGTGGTCTGCCTGCTCTCGAATATCGCCGTCAGCGGGCGAAAAAACCGGGTTGATCCGCCTTCCGATCCCGCGTTGGTCCTGTGCGATGCCGGGAATAGCCGGCATTCAGAACTCACCGTAGGCGGGAATGGAAAATGCGAAGCTGGCTCCTGGCCCATCCTTCGGCAGGGTTGCCCAAAGGCGACCACGGTGGCTCTCGATGATGGAGCGGCTGATCGCAAGACCAATCCCCATGCCATCGTTCCGGGTTGTATAAAAAGTGTCGAAGAGCCGTTCCGCGTCCCGAGGGTCGAATCCGACACCTGAGTCCCGTACGGTCAGACGGACCGCTGCATCCGATTCGGATTCGGTCCTGATCAGCACGCATCGCGGCCGGTCATCCACGCTGCTCATCGCATCCGCGGCATTGCGCAACAGGTTCATGATCACTTGCTGTACCTGCACGCGGTCGCCGCCGATGCAAGGAAGCGAGCCCGCAAACTCGGTGCGCAAAATCACGCGCGCGCGGTCGAGATCGCTCTGCAACAGAGCAATCACTTCGCGGGCGGCATCGTTCAGGTCGACGGCCTCGATCGTCGCGCTGCGCTTGCTGAAAAGCGTACGCAACCGGCCGATAACATCGGCCGCGCGATTACCGTCACGAATGGTCCGCCGAGCTGTTTCGCGCGCACCCTCCATGTTCGGCGGCTCGGTGCCGAGCATGCGCAGGCAGGTGCTGGCGTTGGTGACGATACCCGACAACGGCTGATTGACCTCGTGTGCTATCGACGCAGTCAGCGCCCCCAGGCTCATGATCCGCGCGACGCGCACAAGCTCCGAGCGCGCCTTGTCGAACGCCTCCCCGGCGAGCCGGCGCTGGGTGATATCGAGCGCCGCGCCGATGTACTCCAGATTGTCCGGATGATCAGTAGACCGATGTGCAATCATATGCACGTACTTCACTGACTGGTCGGGCATCATGAGTCGATGCTGGCACTCGAGGTCGCGCTCGCCCCGCCTCGCCCGTTCGATGATGTCCAGCACCGCGCCTCGATCGTCCGGATGGATGCGCGAAGCCACGAACCCGGACCTCACGCGCCGCCCCGATTCGAGTTCGAACATCCGGTAAATCTGCTCTGACCAGACGATGTTCCCGGTCGCGACGCGCCATGAGAAGTTGCCCATCTTCGTCAAACGCTGGCCCTCGGCGAGAAATGCTTCGCTGCGCTGCAGCTCCTCCTCCGCTCGCTTACGGTCGTCGATATCGGTGTTGATGCCGTACCATTTGACGATGTTTCCGTTGCCGTCCCGCATTGGGCTGACCCGAAACAGAAACCATCTGTACTGCCCGTCGTGACGCCTCAGCCGCGCCTGCGCCTCGCCCTGCGAACCACGGGCCAGTACCGACTGCCATGTCCCGGAGAGATCATGGAGATCGTCCGGGTGAACCGCCGCCGTCCAGCCCCAATCCCGTGTTTCGGAGACCTCGCAGCCCACATAATCAAGGTAATACTGATTGAAGTACTCGGCGGAACCGTCGAGCCGAGCCGACCAGACTTGCGCCGGAATCGCGTTGATGATCTCGTTCAGATTGCGTTCGCTGACCCGAAGGACCTCCTCGGCCCGTTTCTTCTCGTCAATATCGATCAACAGATGAAACCAGCGAAGAATACCGCCTTGCCGGTCACGCAACGGAAAACCCCGGACGTTGTACCAGCGGTAAACACCGTCCGCTCGCCGGTGCCGGCTCTCGACGTTATACGCCACGCCTTTTACGTGCGCGTCGGTCTGCGCGGCAATCGTTGCCGCC
The DNA here is from genome assembly GCF_017104985.1 of Paraburkholderia sp. Ac-20342. NCBI lineage: Bacteria > Pseudomonadati > Pseudomonadota > Betaproteobacteria > Burkholderiales > Burkholderiaceae > Paraburkholderia > Paraburkholderia sp. Ac-20342. The sequence continues at coordinate 65,083 of NZ_JAAGPQ010000014.1, forward strand.
AAGTCCTCCGGATGAACGACTTCATCGCTCTTCCAGTCTTTGAGTACTTCCAATGACTTTCCGAAATAATCGAGCGTAAGCTGGTTGAGCCCTTCGACTTCGCCAGTCGGTGTCGTCACCGCGACAGGAACGGAAATGCTGTCGACAATCAACTGGAAGTCGAGCGCGCGACGCTTCAGCGCTTGCCTGGCACACTGGAGTTCTTCGATATCGTTGGCGACGGCGCACCAACGGACAATCTCTCCGTCAGGATCGCGTATCGGATTGGCTCGAATGACAAACAGGCGGCACCGGCCATCGAAGCGGCGTACACGCACCATCATGTCGCCGGGCTTTCCGGTGACCAGAATCGCGGCCCAACGTTCGAGCCATGCCGACAGATCGTCGGCACTTACCGCGTCCTTCCAGTGCCAACCCTGTGGCTGATTCCAGTCATGGCCGGTATATTCCAGCCAGCTTCGATTCACGAAGTCGATACGGCCGTCGGGCAGCGCAGTCCAGACCATCGCGGATAGCGCGTCCAGCACCACGCCGAGGTCGATCGCCAATCCCATCGTTCTTCTGGTATTCGGGAGCATATGGCATGCCTTTGCAAAAGACTGTCTTCGCGATATCGTCACGCCCGGCACAATGTGAGGCAACGGTTCGGACAGGACTAGTGCCTACGCGCTCGCCGAGTCTTCAGGCATAGCTTCGTCGCCATATTGACCAGCTCCGGCAGTGAGTCCGCGTCCATCTTTTGCATCACTTTGCCGCGGTGGATCTTCACGGTGATCTCGCTAATGCCGAGTTCTCCGCCTATCTGTTTGTTCAGAAGACCGGAAACCACCAGCATCATCACTTCCCGCTCGCGGCGTGTGAGCGTCGAGTAGGCGGCCTGGAGCGCACGCAGTTCGATCTGGCTGTCGATTGCGGCCCGGCTGCGCTCAACGGCGTCTTCAATGGCTTGCAACAGCAAGCCGTCGTCGAATGGTTTGGTCAGGAACTCGACGGCTCCCGCCTTCATGGCCTGCACTGTCATCGGCACGTCTGCCTGGCCCGTGATGAAAATGATCGGCATGTCCGCCCGGTCCAATGCCATCTGCTTCTGCAGATCCAACCCGTTTACGCCGGGAAGAGACACGTCGAGTATCAGGCAGGTGGGCGCAACGACATACGGGTACGCCAGAAATTGCTCCGCGGAAGCGAAAATCTGCGCTCGCAAGCCCGCACTGCGCAGCAGCAATTCCAGAGAATCCCGAACGGAGATATCGTCGTCCACGACGAAAACAATCGGTGCGGCCTGCGAACCATTCGACGACACGGTATCCAGACCTCCTCTCATTCCGGTCACGTCACCTCTCCATGTACGCCGAGGCATCAATGCATCGTCATATGCGATGCACCAACATCAAGCCAAGGAACGGCATTCATCGTAATTCAAATCGCAAGGGGTTTCTATTGGACTGGGCAAGCATTCGACACGGCGATATCCGCCCTGATGACTCAAGGTAAAAAAACTGAATCCTTATCGCCGGTCATTCGATTCTCCTCATCCCGCCCCACGAAGCGGACTGGAATGTGAATTTCAAATTCGAAATAGTGCGCGATGCAACGTCCCATGCCGTCGGCCGCGAAGAAACGAGCACGCGATATTTGACTCGCTTGTCGACAATACAGACAGATAGTTAACCTGTTCAAATCCGGATCGGTAACGAATGCCAAGGCATTGCTGCGAGGAATGCACCGCGAGGAATCGCATCGAAGCGATCTGAATTCGACACCAAGGTATTATCGACGGCCCGCATAACATGCGGCACTCTTCTCCAAATAACAATTCATTGGAACCCGGAAAGTGGTTCGAACGTCCATCGGACAGTTTTCGACGTGCCATTTTTTCCGTAAATCATTCGACTCTCGTTCATACCATGATTCGCAGCGAATATTCACGGCAAGCTCAATTCCTATTGGAGAAGACATCATGAGATCAACGCATCCGCTAACGGTGCTTTTCGCCTGCCTTCTGACTTTCGCCGGCACACCCGACGCCACCGCGCAGCAACCCAACGCTGCCGCTGGCGAGGCAACCCAGACCAAACCCAGTGCCCCTCAAGAGTTCAGGATCACACGTGTCACTCCCGAATACTGGCGCGTGACGATCGATCATCCGCCGTTCAACATCTTCGGGCCGGAATCCATTCCGATGCTCACTAGCGTCGTCACCCAGATCGAGAACGATCCGAAGGTCAAAGTCGTCGTATTCGACAGTGCGGTACCCGGATTCTTCCTGACGCACTACGATTTCGTTCCGCCGCTCGAAGCCACTACCAGCATGCCCGCCGGCCCTACTGGCCTGCCCCCGCTGCCTGACGCGCTAGTGCGCCTGAGCAAGGCCAATGTGGTGACGATTGCCGAGATCCGCGGCCGGGCGACGGGTGTGGGCAGCGAGCTTGCGCTTGCGTCCGACATGCGCTTTGCCAGCAGCGAGAAGGCGGTACTGTCGCAATTCGAAATCGGCGCCGGCTTCACGCCCGGGGGTGGCCCGATGGCGCGGCTGCCCCGCCTGGTAGGCCGGGGCCGTGCGCTGGAAATCCTGCTGAGCGGCAATGACATCCCCGCGGACCTCGCGGAGCGTTATGGCTACGTCAATCGTGCGCTGCCTGATGCCGAGATCGACAAGTTTGTCGATGCACTCGCGCGCCGGATCGCATCGTTCGACAAACAGACCATTGCCGATATCAAGCAAACCGTCAATGCAACCTCTCTGCCTGCCGACAAGGAACTGAGCGCGGAGTGGAACTCGTTCATTACCTCGGTTCAACGCCCGGCTGCGCAGCACGATATCAAGGCCTTGATGAATTCTGGATTGCAGAAGAACCCCGAGGTCGAAAGACACCTTGCCAGATACACGGGCATCGTCAGTCAACAGACCGACAAACCCTAGCCGCCACGGCAATCGCACGGCGGCAGCCCCAGCAGCGATCGGAAACCGGTTGCTGCTGGGCCGTCGGACTCACTGCATGTGTCACTATCTCGCCAGGCATTCGCGTCGCTCAGCCTGCCGCAATATTCGCCGCAATACCCGGATCGAAATCGAACTCGAGCCGAATCCCGCTGGGCTCGTACACCATCGTGTGACGCTTCGGACCACGCCCAAGATTTTGCGGCGCGAATTCGACCACGACGCCCGGCCACCCGGCAACCCGCGCGAAAATTTCATCGAGTGCCACCGCACTGTGTACGCGCAGCGCGAGGTGATGCAGGCCGACATTCGTCTTGCGGTCAAACTCGACACGCTCCGCCTGCCGCGGGACTTCCCATAGCGTGAGCAGCACGTGCCCGTCAGAGACGAATACGGCCGGATAGTCGGGCCGTGCACCGACTTGCGTCCATCCAAGGCAATCAACGAAAAAGCCGACTGTGATGCTGAGGTTGCGAACCGTCAGGCCAATATGGTCGATGCCGACGGTCAATGGCTGAACCCGCTCCTGCTCGCTCATTCAGATATCTCCTGCCAATATCCTGCCGCGCCCGCTCAATCGAAATCGGTCGATTGTGTCAGCGCACGCCATTTGCCGAGTTCGCGCTCCAGAGTTTTCAGGTGAATGTCCATCACGCGCCGGGCATCGTTACCCAGCAGCAGATGCGTCGGCGGTTCAGGCGCATCCACGATATGCAGGATGGCCCGCGCTGCCTTGGCCGGATCACCCGCCTGACTACCGCTATATTCCTGCCGTCGCTGGCGCACCGGATCGAATATCGCATCGTAGTCCGCGATAGTGCGCCCGGTGCGAATCATCGAGCGCCCTGCCCAGTCGGTACGGAAAGAGCCCGGAGCGACCGCGGTCACGCGGATTCCGAGATCCCTGACTTCCTTCGCCAGGGAATCGCTAATGCCTTCAAGCGCAAATTTACTGCCGCTGTAATAGCTGATACCGGCCATTCCCGCATGACCCGCCATCGACGTGATGTTGATAATGTGACCACTGCGCCGGCTGCGCATGCCCGGCAACACGGCCTTGATCATCGCCACCGCACCGAATACGTTGACTTCGAACTGGCGAATCAGCTCGCTGAGCGGAGATTCTTCGAGCACACCCTCGTGACCGTAGCCGGCATTGTTGATCAGTACGTCTATCGGCCCCCACTCTTTTTCCACCATTCGCACAGTGGGTTTCACCGCATCGAAATTCCGGACGTCCAGAATCACGGCCCTGGTAGCCGCCGGATGCAGCGCTTCGAACGCGGCGCGATCTTCCTCGCGCCGCACGGTACCCACCACACGGTGCCCTGCCCGCACGGCCGCCTCGGAAAAAGCACGGCCGAAACCACTGCTGACGCCTGTAATCAGAAACAATGTGCCGGTGTTCTTCATGATCGGACTCCACGTCGCTCCGTCCATGCGCATGCATGGCAGCCAGGCATAACCTGTTTGCGCTTACTCTATGGCTACCGTGCAATCCGATAAACAGTACGTCTGGTACGAGTGCTTATACATGATGTAAGTATTCCGGCCGCCTGCGATTCGTGCGTAGCTCCCGTGCGGGGGGCCGGCCGAATGCCTCATGGTTCAGAACATCCGCAAGCCGAACAAACCGGCAACACTCTGACGTGCCAGCCATGCTGCGCCCCTGGCGCCGCCGCGAAGGTCACTTCGCCGTCGGCATCGCGAATTCCGCGCCCTTCTCGATGCTTTCCGGCCAGCGCTGCATGATCGACTTCTGCTTCGTATAGAAGCGCACACCTTCCTCGCCATACGCATGTGCATCGCCGAACAGACTGCGCTTCCAGCCACCGAAACCATGCCACGCCATCGGAACCGGAATCGGCACGTTGATGCCGACCATGCCGATCTCGATGCGGCGCCCGAATTCGCGGGCAATATGGCCGTCGCGCGTAAAGCATGACACGCCGTTACCGAGTTCATGTGCGTTGATCAGATCGACGGCTTCCGCGAAATCCTTGACACGTACACATGAGAGAACCGGGCCGAAGATTTCTTCCTTGTAGATACGCATCTCGGGGGTCACGTGATCGAACAGCGTGCCACCCGTGAAGAAGCCGTTTTCATGGCCCGGCACTTTCAGGCCGCGGCCATCGACCACGAGCTGAGCGCCCTCCTTCACGCCGAGCTCGATGTATCCCTCGATGCGCTCCAGCGCCTGGCGCGTCACCACCGGTCCCATTTGCGCATCGTGCTCCATGCCGTTCTTGACGATCAGGCTGCGCACACGCTGGACGACTCGCGCAATGATCCTGTCGGCCACGTCGCCAACCAGCACCGCGACAGAAACGGCCATGCAGCGCTCACCGGCCGACCCGTACGCAGCGCCGATCAGAGCATCGACCGCCTTGTCGAGATCGGCATCCGGCATCACGACCATGTGGTTCTTCGCGCCGCCGAGCGCCTGCACACGCTTGCCGCGCTTCGCACCGGTCTCGTAGATGTAGTTCGCGATCGGCGTGGACCCGACAAAGCTCACGGCCTTGACCGCCGGATGCGCGAGCAGCGCGTCGACGACCGTCTTGTCACCCTGCACCACGTTGAACACGCCGTCCGGCAGACCCGCTTCCTTCAGCAGCCCGGCCATGAACAACGACGCGGACGGATCACGTTCGCTCGGCTTCAGGATGAAGCAGTTGCCGGCTGCGATCGCGATCGGAAACATCCAGCACGGCACCATGCAGGGGAAGTTGAACGGCGTGATGCCCGCCACGACGCCGAGCGGCTGGCGTACGGTCCAATTGTCCATGCCGGTGGAGACCTGCTCGGTGTAGTTGCCCTTGAGCAACTGCGGAATGCCGCAGGCAAATTCGATCACGTCGATACCGCGGGCGACCTCGCCTTGCGCGTCCGAGAACACTTTGCCATGCTCGGCGGTGATGATCGCTGCGAGATCGTCAAGGTGCCGGTTCATCAGTTCGAGAAAGCGCAACAGCACACGCGCACGGCGGATCGGCGGCGTGTTGCTCCAGTTGGGGAATGCGGCCTTCGCACTCGCGACCGCGGCTTCGACATCGGCGGATTCGCCAAGCAGCAACGTACGCGCTTTGGTGCCCGTCGCCGGATTGAAGACAGGCTGCGTGCGCGAAGCGCTGCCACGCACACGTTCTCCCTGAATGAAATGGCCGACATCGGTGCTGTCCTCGAATGCTTTCATCTTCAGTTCTCCTTTACGACGATTGGCGATGAATCGAGTCTAAGAGACAGAAATGCCACGCGAAAGTCACGGAACGCTAAACACAATTGTTCACTTGTGGAAAGAATCCTGATTCAGGCATCGGACGTGCAATTCAACGGCGTCTCGCTCGACAATCATGCAAATCCGGCGACAAGCTCCGCTACCCGCTCGGCCGCGGGCACGATACGCGTGATCTTTCCCACACCCTGCCCTGCGTAGAGCGACAGTTTGCGCGCAAGGCGCGGCTGATCGATTGCACGCGCGCCACCGCCCATGAAGCGCAGCAGGTTCCACTTGTCCCGGTTCGGAATCACACGGTGCGGCGTGCCGTAGGTCCAGCCGTACGAATATCCGGTCCGGTATTCCGTGTCGTCCACCGTGGCTTCGACGATCCTCTGCTTATAGAGCGGATGCGCAATCGATTCCTCTGTCGCAACGAACGCCGTGCCGACGAGCACGCCCGATGCGCCGAGTGCCATCGCCACCCGTACGTCGTCTCGCGTCGTAATGCCGCCCGCCGCCAGCACGTGCCGCTCCTGCGCGATCTCGCGGATAGCGGGCAACAATGCCGTCAAGCCGATCGTGCCGCGGTTCATGTGTCCGCCACTTTCACTGCCTTGCGCCGTGATGATGTCCGCGCCGCATGCTATTGCCTTACGCGCGAGTTCGACCGTGCCCACCTGGACCATGACGACCATGCCGGCCTCTTTGGCGCGAGGAATGATATTGGCGGCACAGGCTTCGGCGTAGAACAGCGACAGGAGCTTCGGCCTCTGTTCGAGAAGAATCTGAAACTGGGCCTCGAATACGGCTGGCCCACCGAATTGCGGAACGAGATTCACGCCGAAGGGCCGGTCCGTCAGTTCCCGGGTTTGCTCAATCCATTTGCGCAGCGCCAGCGGCGGCAGCCTCAACCCACCGAGAATTCCCATGCCGCCGGCATTACACACCGCGCCGACGAGACCTGGCCCCGAAAGCGCGGCCATGCCGGCCAGAAAGACAGGATACCGCACGCCGCACAGGCGCTCGACCGTGTGCTCGCCAAACTGCGGTTCGATCGGGTTCACGGCGTCAAAGCTCCACGTGTTTGCCAAGCATCCGCTTTAGTGCGTCATTCTTCAAAACGAAATGATTTTTGAGCGCGCCAAACATATGCAGCGCCAATCCGAGAAGAAACGCGGTTGCGCCCAATCTGAACAGGAAGACCACGACATGCTGCACCTGCGGGCCAGGCTCGATAAGAGCAGGCATGACATACCCTCCCGGCAACGCAACAACCTCTCCGGCGGCCGACTTCTCGAGCCAGCCGGCGATAGGTAGCAGCACCATCGCCAACGCCAGGGCAACCGCCACAGAACGGCTGACCATCACTTCGACCGGATTCGGCGTGCCGACCGGCAGCGGATGAAAGGACGACAGACGCGCCCACAGTCGATAGATCGAGATCAGAAACAGCACGGTGGCGAGAAGGTTCTGCCACGGCTCCAGGTGCATTCGTTGCGCGTGATCTCCTGTCCGGGAAATAACGATCGCCATTCCGATGATCGAAAATAGCAGGATCGCGACGATCCAGTGCAGTGCGATCGTGACAGAAGAAAAGCGAAGACCATTGTCCCGCAATTGCATGCTCTGTCTCCCGGTTTGTTTCGGCCAATAGGGGGCACGACTTACGACCGATCAGATCGACTCCCCATGAGCGGACGCGCGGCTGCAAACAGACACGATCTGTTTTGATGAATCAGAGAGCCCCACGAGACAGCTCGCCCGCTGTCATGTCGAGTTGCAAATCAGAGTATTCGGTCAGCAGCGTAGCGCCTTTCCCTATTCGTGGCACCAGGGACACCTCGGATCGCCGACATGAATCATCATCATTGTTGACCCGGTCGACAAATAAGATTTGACTGGCTGGCCTCTTCTCCAGCCGCGACGGTCCCGCACCAAACCCAAACCCCGACCAGTTCCCGGCTATCGTTTCGCCTTTATCGTTTCGCCCTGCCTCGGCCTGGCTTGCCCACCGCGCGCCGATTCGTCAGCACCGTGGCCTGCTCCATCAGAAACTCCACAAATACCCGTACGCGCGACGGCAACAAGCGACCATGCGGATACATCAGACTGATGGGGCGCGACCTTCCCGCAAATGCCTGAAGAACTTCAACCAGCGTGCCGTCGGCCAGGTCCTTCTCGGCGACGAAGCGATAGGTCTGGAACAATCCCGCACCGGCTCTCGCCAGCGTGACGCCAGCCAGTACGTCTTCGGAGCACAGGTAGTGGCCTTTCGCGGAAAGCACCTCCCGCTCCTCTCCCCTCTCCATGAATAGCCAGGAAATCCGCCGGCCGCTGCTGGGCAGATCGAACTGGATGCACTCGTGCTGCTCCAGATCCTCCAGCGTCCGTGGCAGCCCCGCCCGCTGCAAGTAGGCGGGACTCGCGACGACCACCAGCCCCGCGTCTTCGAGATGGCGCGAAACCAGCGTCGAGTCGGGCTGCCCACGAAACCGGATCGCAACATCGAAGTTCTCCTCATGGAAGTCGATGTTGCGATTGCCTATGTGGATTTCGAATTTAAGGAGCGGAAACTTCTCCTGCAGCCTGGGCAGCAGCGGCAATAGCCGGTAGTGCCCATAGGTCGTGGGGGCGCTGATGCGGATGGTGCCGGACGGCTGCGCCTGCTCGCCCATGATCTTGCGTTCGGCCTCGACCAGTTGATTGAGAGCGGCACGGCTCTGCTCGAAGTATTCCCTGCCGCCCTCGGTCAGGCGGATGCTGCGCGTGGAGCGCACGAACAGGCGTACGCCGAGGCGCTTTTCCAGACGCGAGATCGAACGGCTCACGGCCGCGGGCGTCACCCCCGCCGCGTTGGCGGCGGCGGTAAAGCTACCTGCTTCGGCCGCGAGGCAAAACAGCTCGATGCTGCCGAGCAGAACGTCGTCGAATTGCCGCTGCATAGTCGTTCCCTTATGTGACTAGACAAATTTGGTCACCCCCATTGTTTGGGCAGCGTTGCAGAAATATAGCCGTTTTGCCGTAGCGACTCCCGAAGAAGAGATCGCTAGCTTCATTAGCGGCGAGGAAAAGGCAGAGGCGGGCTGACAGGAGAAAGCCGTTTCTTCTCGAAGAAGAAAGGCTCAAGCAGGGCACGATCTTCTCGAAGACGGCCAATTGGGCGGGCCACGTGGTTCACGTGACTCACGTAGTTCATGATGGCGGGCAGAGATCCGCACTCGCGACGCGGCGCTCAAACGCACCGCCCGTCACATCGACACCACCCAGTATTTCACCGATGCGGGGAGCGGGAAGCGATCGCGTTCTGACTGATGATTTTCGCAATCTCGTCATTGGCCTGCGCGCCGTACTGCTCGAAAACATCCGTGCTATAGGTCGTGTTATGCGCGGCGGCCAGTTCCTTGCCGGAATCGTCGTGCGTATCGGCATCGACGTCCATCGACAGGCCGATACGCAGCGGATGCGCGTCGAGTTCGCGCGGGTCGAGCTCGATGCGAACCGGCAGACGCTGCACGATCTTGATCCAGTTGCCCGTTGCGTTCTGCGCCGGCAGCGTGGCGAAGGCACTGCCCGTGCCCGCAGAAAAGCCTTCGATCCGCCCGTGATACTTGACGCTCGAACCGTAAACGTCGGCACTCAGCGTGACAGGCTGGCCGATACGCATGCGCCTGAGCTGGACCTCCTTGAAGTTCGCGTCCACCCACACGCCGTCGAGCGGCACTACCGCCATCAACGGCGTGCCCGGCGACACACGCTGGCCGACCTGAACGTGACGCTGCGCCACATAGCCCGTCACCGGCGCCGGCAGCGTATCGCGCGCGTAGGCGAGCCACGCGTCCCGCACTTTCGATGCGGCGGCCTGCACGTCGGGATGCTGTTCGAGCGTCGTGCGATCGGTCAGCGCGCGATTCGCTTCGGCCTGCTGACGCGCCGCGTCGAGCGCGGCCTGCGCGACATTCACGGTATCCCGGGCATGGGCGATGTCCTCGGCGGAAACAGCGCCCGTGTTCGCGACGGCCATGCGCCGACGCAGATCGTCGTTGGCACGCGCAAGGTCGGATTCGCGTTGCGCCACGTTCGCCGCATAGAAGTCGTTGTTCACGTACAGGCCGCTCACGCGGCGCACGGTCTGACCAAGCGCCGCTTCCGCATTCCCGAGCGCGATCCTGGCATCGGCTGGGTCCAGCGTGACCACCGGATCGCCCGCCTTCACGATCTGCGTGTCGTCGGCATTGACGGCGATGACCGTGCCCGAGACCTGCGGCGTCAATTGCACGAGATTGCCGCTGACATAGGCGTCGTCGGTGGATTCGTGATAGCGGCCATCCGTGTAGTAGTACGCAGCATAGGCGGCTCCCGCTATCACGACTGCCGCCGCGAGCAGGACAAGCAGTTTGCGGCGGCTCGGCGGCGTGGCGTTCCCGCTGTTGCGGGCGGCGGGCGCTTGCGCGCCGCCGGTGTCATCGCCGCCGTGATCGGCGGACTCGCTCCTGGGCGTGACGGTTTCGCTCATTTCTTTTCTCCCTACGGATTTCCGTACGTGTCGTTCAATGCCTGGCGATGGCGGCCTCGGTCGGCCCGGCGGTCATATCCTCGCTGCGCACGGCGTCGGCGGATGTGTCGATATAGCCGCCCCCCAATGCCGCGGCCAGTTCGATCTGCCGGTCGCGGCGGCTCATCTTCAGATCGGCGACGGACTGTTCGGCATTCAGTGCCGTAACGTCGGCATTGAGCACGGTCAACTGGTTGGTAAGACCGACCTTGTACTGGGTAATCGCGAGCTTGTCGGCGTCCTCGGCAGATTGCCGCGTGGCCTCGGCCTCGACCAGTTGCGCGTCGCTCGAACGGATTTGCGCAAGCTGCGTGGCGACGTCCGAAAGCGCATGAATCAGCGTCTGGTTATAGGCTGCCACCGCGTAGTCGAACTCGGCGTAACGGCCTCGCAACTTCGCGCGCAGTGCTCCCGCGTCGAAGATCGGCAGATGGATCGCCGGCCCCACCGAAATCGTCCGGCTCTGGGCATTGAGAAATTCGCCGAAGCCGAACGCGTCGAAGCCGATCGCCGCGCTCAGATTGATGTCCGGATAGAACTCGGCCTTCGTCTCTTTCACCTCGTGCGTGATCGCATCGACGCGCCAGCGTGCCGCGACGATGTCCGGGCGCCGGCTCAACAGATCGGCGGGCAGGTTGTCCGGCAGGCGCACTGCGTCGCCGGCGTCGAGAGCCGGCCGCGCAATTGCCTGCCCGCGGTCCGGCCCTCGGCCCATCAGCGCGGCCAGTTGATAACGTGTCGTCAGAATGTTGCCGTCGAGCACGGCGAGACTGCCGCGGCTCGAAGTCAGATTCGCCTGCGCGGTCTTGCGCTCCACTTCCGTATCGAGGCCCGTCGCAATACGGGCTGCCGTGATGCGGTCGATCTGCTCACGATGCTCGACTTCCCTTTGCGCGATATCGCGCAATGCATAGAGGCGAGCGAGATCGTTGTAGGTACGTGCGATCGCGGTGCTCAGCGTGAGCTTGACCATTTCGTCGTCGGCCTCGCTTGCTCGCTGTTGCGACACGGCGGCTTTGAATGCCTCGCGGTTCTTACCCCATAGATCGAGGTCGTACGAAGCGCTCAGCAAACCCTTGTTTTCGGTTTGCCATCCGCCTCGATACGGCGGCGGAATCACCGTGCTGCCGCTGAATTCCTGACGGGTCAGCGAGTAGTCCGCGTCGACGCGCGGCAACGTGCCCGCCTTCGCGCTCTGGCTATAAGCCTGCGCCTCGACGACCCGCGCGCGGGCCTCGTCGATCGACGGGTTGCCTTGCAGTGCTTCGGCAATCAGCGCTTTCAACTGGGCATCGCCGAACTGGTCTGCCCAATCGGCAGCCGGCCAGCGACCCTGTTCGGCCGGCAGACTGCTCGCCGTCTCGAACTGTTCCGGCCGGGCAATCTGCTTGTCGCTATGGATGCCCGCATAGTTGACACACGCCGACAGCATCGCCGCTAAAAGTACCGATACGCCCAGCTTCGACACCCTTGTGCCGATAGCGACGTGCCGGATTGAGAAATGGCTCATGTCACGCTCCTCGGGGTTCAGTGACCACCGGCAGCGGCGGCACCCGCCCCCGCGCCTCTCGCCGGTTTCGTTACCCAGATCAACGGGATGATGAGGATAAAGATCACGGCCGAGATCCAGAAGATGTCGTTCAGGCCAAGCATCGTGGCTTGCGCGTTGAGCGAAGCTTCGTAAAAGGCCAGCGCTTTGGGCGTGCTGGCATTAAGCGTCGTCTCCAGATGAGCGATGGCTTCGCCGAAGATCGGGTTGTCCACGCTCGTTTGCTCCGTGAGCCGCGCATGATGGAGAATCGTCCGGTCGTTCCAGCCGTTGCTCAGCAGCGAGGTGCCCACCGCGCCGGCGAAAATGCGCACGAAATTGGACAGGCCCGCCGCCGCCGGAATCTTCTCGGCCGGCAGCCCCGACAGGATGATGGCCGTGAGCGGCGTGAAGAACAGCGCGGTCGGGATGCCCTGCAGCAGCGTCGGCAGCACCAGCGTGTAGGGGTCGACGCCGGTCGTATAGCGCGAACGCATGAAGAACACGCCCGCGAATCCGATGAAGGCCATCGTTGCAAGCACCCGCATGTCGGAGCGCGGCATGATCTTGCCCAGTACGGGCGCCATGATCACGGCGAAGATGCCCAGCGGAGCCGTTACGAGTCCCGCGTCCACGGCGCGATAGCCGAGCGACCCCTGAATCCATTGCGGCAGGATTACCAAATTCGAGAAGAAGATCGCATAGGCCACCGAAATGGCGATGGTCCCACCGAGGAAATTGCGTTCGGCAAAGAGCCGCAAATCGACGATCGGCTTCTCCTCGGTAAGCTCCCAGATGATGAAGAACAGAAAGCTGACCAACGCGACGATCGAGAGAATCCAGATCACCGGCGAGTTGAACCAGTCGAGATCCTTACCCTTGTCGAGCATGATCTGCAGCGACGCGACCCACGCGATCAGCGAGATGAGCCCGACTTTGTCGATCGGCAGCTTGCGCGTCGGTGTCTCGCGATCCTTATAGATCGACCAGATCACTGCGGCGGCGAAAAGACCCACCGGGACGTTGATATAGAAAATCCACGACCAGCTATAGCTGTCGGTGATCCAGCCACCAAGAGCCGGTCCCGCGATCGGTCCGACCGTGGCGGTCATAGCCCACAACGATAAGGCACTCGAACTCTTTTCCTTCGGAAACGACGCCAGCAGCAACGCCTGCGACAACGGCACCAGGGGCCCCGCCACCGCGCCCTGCACCACCCGTGCAACCAGCAGCGTCAACAGGTTCGGCGCCAGCCCGCACGCCGCCGACGCCAGTACGAACAGCAGGATGGCCCCGACGAACAGCTTGACCTGACCGATGCGTTGCGTGAGCCAGCCGGTCAGCGGAATCGACACGACATTGGCCGCCGCAAACAGTGTGATGACCCATGTTCCCTCGTCGACCGACACGCCGAGGTTGCCTGACAGCGTAGGAATCGCGACATTCGCGATCGACGAATCGAGTACGTTCATGAACGTGGCGAGCGCCACGGCGAATGTACCGAGTGCGAACCTTGCGCCGGTCAGGCGCACCGGCGCGCCCGGGGTGGTCGGGGAATTCATGCTGTGTTCTCCAGTCGTGATTCGAAGCACCTGTCCGTCGACGCGAATCGCCGTTTCCCGATTAACACGACAATCACTACGCATTCCTCAGTGAATGGCGGAGAGCCGCATCGCATTCACGGTTCCTGCATTGAGATCATCCGCTCGCTGACTGTCTTGCAAAGGGAATGGACATTGACCCCTTTCCTGAAACGGATCACTGCATCAGCGCTTATCGATCCGCTCCGGACAGAACGTAGATTACTTGAAATACACCGGTCGAATTATTGACGGCAAGTATCAATACTTGTTCATCTCAGGCTGATTCCAGTGCGTGCCGATCGTGTGTAACCTGTGCTCGCAAAGCCAGCCTGATCTTGCTGCCCGAAATACGTGAGGACTCGCTCGCACCTGCAATGCGCGAGCCGGTCCACGCAGTCGCTTCGAAGTCGGCACCGTTCGCGACCCGGGCCGCACAACCGTTGGACAACCTTGACACCAGGAGCTTGCGATGCCGCTCGATACCGTGCTCTATACCGCCCATGCCACTGCCACGGGAGGCCGCGACGGACGCGCGGTGGTTCCCGAAGGCGGCTTGAACCTCAAACTGAGCATGCCGAAAGAACTCGGCGGCAAGGGGGGAGAAGGAACGAATCCGGAACAGCTGTTCGCCGCGGGCTACAGCGCGTGCTTTATCGGCGCGATACGATTCGTGGGTCAACGCGACAGGATTGCCATTCCCGCCGACGTCTCGATCAGCGCCAGCGTCGGCGTGGGTCTGATTCCGAACGGCTTCGGCATCGAGGTCGAGCTGAAGGTGTCGTTGCCTGGCATGGCGCGAGAACAGGCGCGTCGGCTGATCGAGAAAGCGCACGCCGTTTGCCCGTATTCGAACGCCACCCGCAACAACATCGATGTGACACTCACGCTCGTCGACGCGCCGGTCTTGCGGGAACAGGCTGGCTACCCGCAAATGCGGGAGCCAGCATTTTTCATGGGCCGAAGCATGAATCGCGGCAGAAGTTGCCACATGAGTCGCCACATAAGCCACTGCGCGCCGCCGCGATGCCCGCCTCGCTCACTAGCCGCCAAACCGTTGCAGTTGCGCGATGGTTTCCTTCATCTCGCGCTCCAGTTGCGCGAACAGTTCGGCGGCCGGCAGCGAGCGCGCCAGCGCGGCCGCCTGCCCGGCCCATTGCGCGCCAAAGCCGAATTCGCCCTGCGCCTTTGCGGCGGCGTGCAACGCCTTACCGGCATCATAGGCGATCGGGTAATCGGGAGCACGCGGCGCGCCCGGGTCACTGCCCAGTTCCGTGAAGCGATTCACCATGCTTCTCGCAACACGTCCGGAAATCGCCCTGGTCAAGGTCGTGCGGCGTGCGGCATCGCTGAGCAGCGTACGCCGATAGCCGTCGTCGATCGAGGTTTCGGGGCAGGCCACGAAGGCCGTACCGAGCAGGGCCGCCTGCGCGCCCAGCGCAAGCACGGCGGCAATCCCCGCTCCATCGATAATGCCGCCCGAAGCGATGACCGGCAGCGGAACGTTCCTGACCAGAAGCCGGGTCAGCGCGACCGTGCCCAGTTGATCGTCCAAGGCGTCGGGATCGAAGACGCCCCGATGCCCGCCCGCCTCGATACCTTGCGCGACGATCGCATCGACACCCGATGCGGCGACCTGTGCGCCTTCGTTCAGATTCGTTGCCGCGCCGAGCAGCCTGATGCCCGCCCCCTTCAATTCGCCGATGACGTCCGAAGACGGCAAGCCAAAGTGGAAACTGACCACGGCCGGTTTCTCTTCGAGAAAGACCTCAAGCATTGCGGCGTCTTCGACAAAGCTCGTGTAAATCTCCGCGAGCGATGCGGGTGCCGTCGCGCCGTACTTCTCGAACTGCGGCGCAAGCCAGTTCAGCCATACGCGCTCGCGCTCGGGGTCGGCCTGTGCCGGCTGATGGCAGAATACGTTGACGTTGAACGGTTTGTCGGTCAGCTCACGCGTCTGCCTGATCGCCTTGCGCGCGCCCTCGGCATTCATCGCACCGACGCCCAGCGAGCCGAGCCCGCCCGCGTTCGACACGGCCGCGGCGAGCGCGGGCGTGCTTACGCCGGCCATCGGCGCCTGCACGATCGGCTTGCTGATTCCCAGCAAAGGCAGTAATGCCCGATTTAATACCCGATTGTCAGTATCGCTGCTCATTTGTCTTCCTGTTCAAAACGATTGCGTACGGATGAAGCATCGCGCCGGAGCCTGATCACCATGTTCATTTTCGCGCAGGCAGCCGTCAACCCGATCGCGAGAACAATACTCTTTACATCATGGAAACTATATCGTTGCAACGTCGAATGAGCGAATGCAGCGCAGCACGCCGTCATGCCGCGGCCAGTATCGGCTGCTCGCGCGGATTGGGTCGTGCGATCGGCGCAATCGGCGCAACCAGCCCTTCGCTGCTCACGGCGCTTTCCACACGGAAAAACTCGATGCAGAAGTTCACGAAGGTCCGCAGGCGCGCGGAAAGCATGTCGCGATGCGCGTAAAACAGGCAGATGTCCACTTCGCTATCCAGCACCGAACAGTGCGGCAGGACCGGCACGAGGCATCCCGACTTGAGGTCGTCCTGAACCATCATCTCGGGCAGCACGGCGATTCCCGCGCCGGCAAGCGCGGCTGCGCGCAGATACTGCTCGTCGCCGGTCATCGAAGAGCTCGCCGGGATCTTGATGCGCTTGCCGTCTTCGAGCAACCGGATCGCGTGGCCGCCGAGTCGGGACGACGCCACGTTGAGCAGCAGAAAGCGTTTCTCGAGGCCGCACGCGCGCTCGGGTGCGCCGTATTTGTCGAGATACCCGGGCGAGGCCACGAGCATCCCCGGAGAAATCGACAGGGTTCTCCGGATAACGGTCGGCTGCTCGATAAGGTGCGACGGGAAGATAGCCATGTCGATACGACCGGCGGAGAGATTGACCGCGCTATTTTGCACGGCAACGGTCAGACTCACGTTAGGCGACATATCGCGGTAGCTCGTTACGAGCCGCGACAGCGTCGAACTCGCGAGCCCCGGATGCACGACGAGGTTCAGCCTGCCAGAATCCGCTTCCCGCGCGTTCGTGATACGCCGATTGGCCTCATCCATTTCCTCCAGCATGCGGCAGCACGTTTCGTAGTAAGGCCGCGCCTCCTCCGTGAGGATCACCGAGCGCGTCGTACGATGGAAAAGTCGTAGATGTACGTCCCTTTCAAGCCTCAGGATGATCCTCGACACGGCCCCGGTCGTCACACCGAGCGACTGAGCCGCCTTGCTGAAGCTTTGTTTTTCCGCGACCAGAACGAACGCTCTGAATTTGTTGAACTGATCCATCACCGTCCTCCTATCTCGAGGCTTGCTTCGCTCGCACTACGCTCAGGCGTTCAGCGTGCCCGCATGCCGTCCGCCGCGTTTCGGCTCGATGCCTGAGCATCCCTCCGGCCTTCGCCAACTGGTTGCCGTTCGTTGTCAGCATGGTAGGCGGCTTGCCGTCCACGCGGTATGACACCTTAGCCTGATGCGGGGGGATACTTTCGGATACCGTAAGGCCGCCTCAAGGCACATCGAGAATGGTCGCCAGCAGATTGGACAAGGCGCCTGGATCAACGGGCTTGCTGTAGACAGCGACGACCCCTGCGCTATTGAGCATCGCCTCGACGCTGCAGGTCGGGAACGCCGTAATGAAAATGGTGGGGATGACATAACCGAGGGCAATGAGCCGCTCGTGCAACTCCGTTCCGCTCAGGCCCGGCATCCTGACGTCCGTAATCAGGCAGGCGATCTCGCCGAGCCGGTTCGACTGGAGCAGTTCGATTGCCGAAGCGAACTCGTGCACGCTGCGCCCTCTTGCGCGCAGAAAGCTCCGCAGCGCTTTTCTGACGTCCCTGTCGTCGTCCACGATGGCAATAGTCGGATTCGTTTGCGTGCCCATGCGATCGCTGCCTGCAAAGTAGGTGGCCCGGTCTGACTTCTTAGACTCGCCGGCGCAATTCAAAACCTAACTCGCACCGCGACGAATGGAAAGGCTACGAAAGTATCCCCCGGTGTGCGTCAGGTATGCGTCCAGGTTCGGCATGTGGCGCGCCGATGAACTCGAACCGGCAAGCCCTGCCGCCCAAGCTCCCTATTTGCACGCATCGTTCCGGCACGCGCGAATGGGGAGCGTATTACAATGCGTTCACAATGCATTCGCAGCTTGCTCGGCGACCGTCACCGATCATGTCGCTCCGCCCTATTTTCATAAGGACAGCCGCGGCGCTTCGTGCCGACCCGTTCGCCGGGTCATGCCGACGTGTCAGCCGCGGTCGATGTCGCTCAGAGCCTGACGTCTTCGAAGAGGCATGTTCAACATGTATTCGCACGAATCCGCCACTGCCATATCAAGCGCGCCGGACCCGATCGTCTACGTGATCGACGACGACGAATCCATCCGCCGTGCGCTCAGCAATCTGTTCCGATCGGTCGGGCTTTCCGCCAGGACATTCGCTACGTGTCGGGACTTTCTCGCGTGCTCGCCCCCGAGTGTGCCGAGCTGCATGATTCTCGATGTCAGGCTGCGCGGAGAAAACGGCCTGGAGTTCCAGGCCGCGATGAACGACAGAGGGATGCACATGCCCGTCGTGGTCATCACCGCTCACGGCGATATCGAAATGACCGTGAGGGCGATGAAGGCTGGCGCAACGGACTTCCTCTCCAAGCCGTACCGCGATCAGGACCTGCTCGATGCCGTGTCGCACGCGCTCGCGAAGGATCGGGACAGGATCTCGGCCGAGCAGGCACTCGGTCCGCTGCGCGCAGCTTATGACAGTCTTACGCCGCGCGAACGTGAAGTGGTGGAGCTCGTTCTCACGGGTTTGCTGAACAAGCAGATCGCGTCGATAATCCGCGTCAGCGAAGTCACCGTCAAAAAGCATCGGCGCCAGGCGATGCAGAAGTTGTCCGCGCGTTCGGCGGTGGACCTGGTCTGCAAGGTCCGCTTGCTGGGCATCGAGCCGCGGGGATCGGCGATCGGGCCGTAGCATGCCGGCCGTCGAGCGCCCCGCCTTATCTTGTCGCGTTGCACGAATCAGCCCGAGCCCGCCCGCCAGGCTGAGCCGGCAGGTCTACGGTGGATGACAGCCACGTGAGTTCCGCATCGGATGGGTCGCGCATCGCCTGGGAAGATGGCGGGCGGGTATTCAGCCGCGAATGGCACATGGACGACGACGGTGCGTGCCGACCCGTGCTCGTCGTGCGGCCCGCTGCCGGGTCGCCGGCACCCGGCTTGCAGGATCGCTTCGCGCATGAATACGCACTCCGGGATGTGCTCGATCCCGCTGCCGCAGCGCGCCCGTTGCGGCTCGTACAGGAACGCGGCCAGCCTTGCCTGATCCTCGAGGATGGTGGCCACGAGCCGCTGGAATGCGCGAGTCTGCCGTTGCCCCTGGCGGATTTCCTGCGCACGGCGATCGGCATTGCCGCCGCGCTGGCGAAACTGCACGCGAGCGGGCTGATTCACAAAGACATCAAGCCGGCTCATATCCTGGTCGATCCCACGAGCGGCGCAACGAAGTTCACCGGGCTCGGCATTGCCGCGTGGCTGCCGCGACAGAAGCTGCCGCTGGAGCCACCCGAGTTCGTCACCGGCACACTCGCCTACCTGGCGCCCGAGCAGACCGGGCGAATGAACCGTCCCGTCGATGCACGCAGCGATCTTTACGCCGTCGGCGTCACGCTTTATCTGCTCGCCACGGGCGCACTGCCGTTCGTGGCATCCGATGCGATGGAATGGATTCACCGCCATATCGCACGCCAACCCGTAGCGCCCAGCGAACGGGCGCCGCACGTTCCCGAGCCGGTCTCGCGCATCGTCATGAAGCTGCTCGCCAAGACGCCCGAAGAGCGCTACCAGACGGCGAACGGCGTTGAACGCGACCTGCGCCGCTGTCTACATCAATGGGAAACGCAAGGCTGCATCGACGATTTCCCGCCCGGCCAACAGGACGTGCCCGACCGCCTGGCGATCCCCGACAAGCTGTATGGAAGAGCACGCGAGATCGAGGCGCTCGTCGGCGCATTCGAGCAGGGTGCCAGAGCCGGTAAGCCGGCGCTGGTGCTCGTGATAGGCCACGCGGGCGTCGGCAAATCGTCGGTCGTCAACGAGTTGAGCAAGACGCTGGTTCCGCAGCGCGCGCTTTTCGCCACGGGAAAATTCGATCAATACAAGCGCGACATACCGTATGCGACGCTCGCGCAGGCGTTCCAGAAGCTCGTACGGCCGCTGCTGAGCCAGCGCGAAGCCGAACTGGGCGACTGGCGCAACGCGATGCTGCAAGCACTCGGACCGGACGCGCGCCTGATGGTCGACCTGGTACCGGAACTCGCGCTCGTCATCGGCGAACCGCCAGCCGTGCCCGAACTGCCGCCGCGGCAGGCGCAGGGCCGCTTCCAGAGCGTGTTCGAGCGCTTTATCGGCGTATTCGCGCGGCCCGAGCATCCTCTCGTGCTCTTTCTCGACGATCTGCAATGGCTCGACGCGGCGACACTCGATGTGCTCGAACATCTGCTGCTCCGCTCGAACCTTCGGCATCTTCTGCTGGTCGGCGCCTACCGGGACAATGAAGTCGATGCCGGCCATCCGCTCGCGCACAAGCTCGAAGCAATGAAAAACGCCGGCGCCGCGCTCGACGAGATCAGGCTCGCGCCGCTCACCCGCGGCCATCTTGCCCGGCTGCTGGCCGATACCATGCGTTGCGAGCCCGCTCACGCCGCGCCTCTGGCGCAGCTCGTGCACACGAAAACGGGCGGCAATCCGTTTTTCGTCAGCCAGTTTTTATACGCGCTGTCAGAGGAGAAACTGCTCAGCTTCGATCATCGCGCCGCGCGCTGGTCATGGGACATCGAGCGCATCTGCGCCACGGGCTACACCGACAACGTGGCGGACCTGATGACCGGCAAGCTCGCCCGCCTGCCGGCGCGGACCCGGCACGCGCTGCGGCAGTTGGCCTGTGTCGGCAATCGCTGCCACGTTTCGATGCTGACCGTCGTGCTCGGCCGTGCCGAAAACAAGCTTCACAGCCTGCTATGGCCGGCGGTATGCCGTGAACTGATCGAGCTGCGCGCGGGCGTCTACCGGTTCACGCACGACCGCATCCAGGAAGCCGCTTATTCGCTGATTCCCGCCGCATTGCGCGCCCGAACGCATCTGCGGATAGGACGGCGCCTCGCGGCGCATACGACCGCTGGACAGCAGGCCGAGGTGATTTTCGACATCGTTGGCCAGTTCAACCGCGGCGCCGTGCTAATCGACTCGCAAGAAGAGCGCACGCAGCTTGCCGCGCTCAATCTGGCCGCGGGCCAGCGCGCGCGAGCGTCGACAGCTTATGCATCCGCCCTCGCCTATCTGAGCGCCGGCGCGTCGCTGCTCACCGACACAGGCTGGGAGCCACGGTGCCCGCTGCGCTTCCCGCTCGAACTCCAGCGCGCCGAGTGCGAGTTCCTCACCGGCGCCACGGCGCATGCGCAAGCGCGCCTCGACGCGCTCGCCACACACGCGGCCACGAACGTCGAACGCGCAGCCGTAACGCGCCTGAGCATCGACCTGCATCATGCGCTGGGAGACCAGGATGAACGCGCCATCGCCGTCGGGCTCGACTATCTGCGCGGACTCGGCATCGACTGGCCGCGCTACCCGTCGGACGAGGCCGCGCAACGCGAATATGAACGGGTCCGGTCGTGTATCGGCGCACGCACGAACGAGGCACTCGTCGCGCTGCCACTGATGCGTGATCCCGACGCGCTCGCGACGCTCGACGTTCTGATCGGACTCGGTCCGCCGGCCTTCCAGTCGCCCCGCTCGCTGAACCTGTTCGTGCTGATTGCCTGCCGTGCGATCGCACTGAGTCTCGAGTCCGGCCACGGCGACGCCTCGTGCTACGCGTACGTGCTGCTCGGCATCGCCGCGGGCGCGCGCTTCGGCGATTACCGGACCGCCTTGCGCTTCGGCACGATCGGCTGCGACCTTGTCGAACAGCGCGGCCTGCAACGCTTCGAGGTAGGCACCCGCGTGCTCTGCGCAAACAACCTTATGCCGTGGACGCAGCACGTCACAACGGGCCGCGAGCTGGCGCGCCTCGGGGCCGAGGCGGCGAACCGGAACTACGACGCTCTTTACGGCGCTCACTCGCACCATCTGCTGATTACCAACCTGCTCGCCGCGGGCGATCCACTCACCGACGTGCGACACGAAGCGGAGCGTGGTCTCGCGCGGGTGCAAAAAACGCAGTATGGCCTCGTGGTCGACATCATCGCCACCCAGCTTCAGCTGGTGCGCACGCTACTCGGCGTAACGCCGAAGTTCGGTGTGCTCGACGACGGGCAATTCGACGAACGCGATCTCGAACGCCAATGGTCGAAGCATTCGGGGTGGGCAACGCCCGAATGCTTCTACTGGATTCGCAAGATGCAGGCACGTTTCTTCGGCCGCGATCATCAAGGCGCCCTCGAAGCATCCCGGCAGGCGCAACGGCTGCTCTGGGGTTTGCCGCTCAGCTTCGAGCTCGCCGAATATCATCTTTACGCGGCACTGTCCCGGGCCGCCGCCTGCGATTGCGCCACGGCCGACGAGCGGCGGCAACACGTATTGGCTCTTTCCGGACACCACAGTCAACTCGCGAAATGGTCGGAGCACTGTCCGCAGAATTTCGCGAGCCGCATGGCGCTCGTCGGCGCGGAAATCGCCCGCCTGGATGGGCACGAACACGATGCCGAACGGCTCTACGATCAGGCGATCCGCACGGCGCGCGAGAACGGCTTCGTGCATCTCGAAGCGCTCGCCTGCGAACTGGCCGCGAGCTTTTATGCGACGTGCGGTCTCGAAGCGTTTGCACTGGTGTTCATACGCCACGCACGCGATGGCTATCTGCGCTGGGGCGCCGACGGCAAGGTGCGCCAGCTCGAACAGATATATCCGCAGTTGAGAAGCAATGAAGCGGCGCCCGCCGCACCGAGAACGATCGAGACGGCCATCGAGCAGCTCGATCTCGCCACCGTGACCGGCATATCCCAGGCCGTGTCGGGCGAGTTCGAACTGGCGAAGCTGCTCGACAAACTGATGCGCATGGCGCTCGAACACGCCGGCGCCGAGCGCTGCCTGCTCACGCTCGCGCGCGACGGCGAACAACGCGTCGCGGCACTCGCGATCACCGCCGGCGATACCGTCGACGTACGGCTGTGCGACGAGCCGGCCAGCGCGGCCATGCTGCCGGAAAGCGTGCTCCAGTACGTGCTGCGCACGCGCGAGAGCGTGATCCTCGACGACGCCCTCGGCGAGCCGCCGTTTGCGGCCGATCCCTATGTGGCCGGACAACGGGTCCGCTCCGTGCTGTGTCTGCCGCTCATCAACCAGACCAAGCTGACGGGCGCGCTGTACCTGGAGAACAATCTGGCCGCACGCGTGTTCGTGCCGGGACGCATCGCGATCTTGAAGCTGCTGGCCTCGCAGGCCGCGATCACGCTGGAAAACGCGCGTCTGTACCAGGTGCTGGCGGAACGCGAAGCGCGCATCCGGCGTCTCGTCGACGCCAATATCGTCGGCATCCTGATCTGGGACACCGAAGGGCATATTCTCGAAACCAACGACGCGTTCCTGCGCATCGTCGGATACGACCGCGACGACCTCGTCTCCGGACGCGTGCGGTGGCCGGAACTGACCTCGTCCGAATGGTTCGAGATCGAGCAGCAGAGAACCCAGGAACTCACCCTGACCGGCGCGTTGCAGCCCTTCGAGAAAGAGCTGTCGTGCCGGGGCGGCAGCCGCGCGTCGGTGCTGATCGGTGTCGCGGCGTTCGAATCGAACTGCAACGAACGCGTCGGTTTCGTGCTCGACCTGACCGAGCACAAACGCGCGGAAGCCCAGGCACGCGAGCACGAGCGGCGCTATCTGGAAGCCCATGTGGAACTCGCGCACGCGAACCGCGCCGCGACGATGGGGCAACTCACGGCCTCGATCGCCCACGACGTCCAGCAGCCGATTACCGCAGCGCTGACCGAGGCGGCCGCGGCGCTGAACTGGCTCGACGCGCGGCCGCCCAACCTAGACGAGATCAGGGAATCGCTCGATGGCATCGTCAGCGCGGGAATGCGAGCCGGCGCCATCGTCGAGCGGATTCGCGCGCTCATCAGAAAAGCGCCGCTACGCAAGGGCTGCGTGAATATCAACGAGACGATTCGCGAGATGATCGACCTGACACGCGGCGAGGCGGCCAAAAGCGGCGTGGCGGTTTCGGCGACGCTGGCCGACGGCCTGCCGCCCGTCCACGGCGACCGCGTGCAGTTGCAGCAGGTCATGCTCAATCTGATCGTTAACGCCATCGAAGCAATGAGTGCGGCGAACTGGACGCCGCGCGAGCTGGGCATCAGCACGGCCCGGCTCTGGTCGAATCGCGTGCTGGTGACGGTACGGGATTCGGGGCCGGGCATCGCCGCCGTGGAGATCGAACACGTCTTCGATGCGTTCTACACGACGAAGGCGCAGGGTCTCGGCATGGGGCTGTCGATCTGCCGATCGATCGTCGAGGCGCACGAGGGCGTGCTTTCGGTCAGCACGGGTACGCCCCATGGCGCCGTGTTCAGATTCGTGCTGCCGAGCGTCGAGCCGTAAAGCGCGCCACCGCGTAACACAAGGCTTCAACGCCTCGCGCCGAAGCCGCGCATGACTGGCCGGCCATGGCCGGGGCCCGGCCTCTTCCGAAGCCGGTTTTACAACTCGGTCGCCGCCTCGCTTTCCGCCATGTCCGGCCAGGACAGCAGGCTCTCTTCGTCGATTGCCCTGCGGCAGCGTCCCGGCGCAATACCGGTCGTGCGCTTGAACGCATGGCTGAACGCGCTTTCCGACGTATAGCCGATCGCCTCGGCGGCCTGCGCGACCGATGCGCCGGCACGCAGCGCCCGCTCGGCCAGATGCATGCGCCAATGGGTCAGATAGGCGAGAGGCGGCACGCCCATTGCCTCGCGAAAGTGCACAGCGAACGAGGTGCGCGACATGCCGGCCTGCTGCGCAAGCTCGTCGAGACGCCATGCCCGCCCGGGATCGGCGTGCATGCAGGCGATGGCGGGAGCGAGGCGCCGGTCGCCCAGCGCTCGCAGCCAGCCGCCGTCGCTGTCCGGCGACTGCATGACATACGCCCTGAGCGTCTGCACGAAAAGAAGCTGTGCCAGCTCCGTCAGCACGCCAGACCAGCCGGGACGCGCTGGCGGCGTCATTTCGAGCACCATCTGTTCGAGCAGCCACGCGAGGCTTGCCGCCTCGCGCCGGGCGCCGCTCACATGAATGACGGGCGGCAGGCCGCCGCGCAGCAGTCGCTGGTGCCGCGCGTCGATCCGCACCATGCCGCCCAGCATCATGAAATCCGCACCGTGCCCGATCCGGTAGTCGCCGTTGTCGTCCCGCGCGAGCGGCGTCGCGCGCGCATGCTCTACGAGGCGAGGTTCGCTCGCCAGAATCAGCGAAGCGGAACCGTTCGTCACCAGCACGTCGCCGCGCTCGAACCGCGCAGGGGCGGCCATTCCCTCCATGAAGAACCAGCAGGCGCCGCCGGCGGCGGCGCACAGCTTCACGGCGTCGAGCTGGTCAAAACGGCGCACCCAGCTTCCGCCCGCGACGAACCGCCCGGCAAGCGTGCAGCGCGCCCGCACGAGATCGAGCAGGTCCGAAAGAAGATCCATTGCCATATTCGAACTCCCTCACATAAAACACGCGCTTTCAAGCATTCCGCGTACGAACGGCGCAGGCTAAAGTGGGCCCGTCAAACAAACGGAGTCACGCCATGTCCACTACCTTGCAGGCGCCCATCGGCTCCGGGTTCGGCCCCGCTTCCACCGCCGCCGACGTGATGGTGGGCGTCGATCTGAGCGGCAGGCACGTGGTCGTCACGGGCGGCTATTCCGGCATCGGCATCGAAACGGTCCGCGCGCTGCGCCCGGCCGGCGCAACGATCCATGTGCCGGCTCGCGACATGAGCAAAGCCCGCGCGGCACTGCGCGACATGCCGGGCGTGATTCTGGAACAGATGGACCTGCTGGACCCGGCGTCGATCGACAGGTTTGCCGAACGCGTGCTCGCGACAACTGACACGCTGCACCTCCTCGTCAACAACGCCGGGATCATGGCACCGCCGCTCCTGCGCGATGCACGCGGCTACGAATCTCAATTCGCGGCCAACCATCTTGGTCATTTTCAGCTGACCTGCCGGCTGTGGCCGGCCTTGCGCCGCGCGCAAGGCGCCCGCGTAATTGCGCTGAGTTCCTACGGCCACCGGCGCGCGGGCATCGACTTTCGCGATCCTAACTTCATCGCGCGCACCTACGACCCGTGGGTTGCCTACGGGCAATCCAAGACCGCCAATGCGCTGTTCGCCGTCGCACTCGACTCGATCGGACAACGCGAGAACGTGCGAGCGTTCTCCGTGCATCCCGGCGGTATCGCGACGCCGCTCATCCGCCACATGCCGCAGGCGCTGATCGATGCGAGCGAAATCATCGACAAGGCAGGCAAGCCGATCATCGATCCGCAGAACAACAAGAAAACGCCGGAACAAGGTGCCGCCACCACGCTATGGTGCGCGACGAGCGCGCGGCTCGCCGGCATGGGGGGCGTTTACTGCGCCGACTGCGAGATCGCGCCCGCCCTGCCCGCCGACGATTCGGCTGAACTGCGTGGCGTACGGCCGCGCGCGATGGACCCGGTCGCGGCCGGGCGGCTCTGGCAACTCAGCGAGCACTTGACCGGCGTGCATATCGACTGAGCGGACTGGCAAACGGCAGGTCGCGCGCCCCTACTCGTCGATGTGCGTATACAGCTTGTTGACGATCAGCCAGCGCCCGTCCACCTTCAGCAGCGACAGGAAATCGTAGTAGTTGTTTCCCGACATCTTCACGCGCACCTTGGCCGACGCCATATTGCCGACGACCTCGACGCCGAGCACGGACATCCCGTAGGGTTCGTTCAGCGAAGCCGGACTCTGTCGCGATCTCACGCCTTGCAGGTATACATTGAGCGTCTTCTGCACGATCTCCCCGCGAACTTCGGCAAAGAGCAACGAGGCCGGATGAAAGGTGGACTGCAAAGCCGCTACGTCGCCGCTGTAAATCGCGTCCAGATACACCTGAAGTTTCCTCAGGATATCGAAGTGCGAATTATCGACGGCTCGTGCATTCGGGTGGGCTTGCATTTCGCTGCTCCTGAAAACGTCACGCTTGCTGCCGGTGACCGCGCCGGCGCACGCGGTTACTGATTGCGGCCGCGCAGCAGCGCGGTCGTAATCCCGGCGATATGACGGCCCTGAAAGCGTGCCCCGTCCAGTTCGTTATCGCTCGGTTGACGCTTGCCATCCGCGCCGGCCAGTGTCGTCGCGCCGTAGGGCGCGCCACCCGTGATCTCGTTCATGTTCGTCAGGCCGCTGTACGAGTACGGCAAGCCGACCGTGATCATGCCGTGGTGCATCATCGACGTCAGGATCGAGAACAGCGTGGTTTCGGCCCCGCCGTGCTGGCTCGCCGTCGACACGAACGCGCCGCCGACCTTGCCGATCAGTTTGCCTTGCGCCCACAGGCCGCCCGTCTGATCGAGGAAGTTGGCCAGTTGCGACGAGACGCGGCCAAAGCGTGTCGGGCTGCCGATGATGATCGCATCGTAGTCCACAAGTTCTTCGGGACGCGCGACAGGCGCGGCCTGCTCGAGCTTGGCACCCGCCCTCTGCGCGACCTCCAGCGGCATGAGTTCCGGCACGCGCCTGACGGCGACTTCCGCGCCGGCGCCCTGCGCACCTTCGGCAATGGCGTTGGCCAGATGTTCGGTATGGCCGTAGGTCGAGTAGTAGAGGACGAGTACTTTGGCTTTCATTCTGGACTCCCTGGTTATGCTCGCCTGACCGGAAGCGGTCGCGAGCCGGCATTCGGATACCGCCGATTGCGGATAGTACTCATCGGCGCCGACGGACAGAATGTAGACGGCATTGCGCGTCGAATAAACAGCGCCGCTGGAAAGATTGCGTATCCACGATGTAAAGAGTCGCGGTCGAACGGATTCGCTCGACGAGTGCGGCGTGGAGACCGTCCTCCCGATATAGTAGACTGCACCGATCCCTGCGGGCCAGGCAGTCTGCGGGTTCCCGGCGAGATCGAACTACCCGGCTCCACTTCGGACGCGTATCAAGTGAACTTCGGATCGAATTCGCCACGCTTCGCCTGGAAGAACAGCGAATGCGTGTTCTATCGGGAATCGCGCGCAGGCGACAATGGAGAGCGCCGCGCGGTGCTCGTCGTAAGACCTGCCACGGACTTCGCAACTGAGCGACTGGCAGAACGGTTCGCACACGAATACGCGCTCAAGGACGTGCTCGACCCCATCGCAGCGGCCCGCCCATTGCTGCTCACATGCGAACGGAGGACGCCCTGCCTCGTACTCGAGGATTGCGGCAACGAGCCACTGGAATTGATACCGGCACCCTTGTCGTTGCTGCGTTTCCTTCGGCTGGCCCATGGTATCGCCGGCGCGCTCGGCAGACTTCATGCGCGCGGCTTGATCCATCGGGATATCAAGCCCGCCCATATCCTGGTCGATCGCCATGTCGGCGAAGCGAAGTTCACGGGCTTCGGCATTGCCACCCAGGGGCCACGCCAGCGTCAGTCGCTGGAGCCGCCGGAATTCATCGCCGGCACGCCTGCGTACATGGCACCCGAGCAGACAGGACGGATGAATCGCTCGATCGATTCGCGCTGCGACCTCTATGCGCTCGGCGTCACGTTCTACCTGCTGGTGACGGGAATGCTGCCCTTCGCCGCTACCGATCCGATCGAGTGGCTCCACTGCCATATCGCACGACAGCCGCTGGCGCCGAGCGAACGGGCGCCGCACATTCCCGAGGCGGTCTCGCGCATCATCATGAAGCTGCTGGCCAAAATGCCCGAGGACCGCTACCAGACAGCCGCCGGCGTCGAACACGACCTGTGCCGCTGCCTCGATCAATGGGACACGCAAGGCCGTATCGACGACTTCCTGCCCGGTGCGGGCGACGTGCCGGACCATCTGCTGATCCCCGAAAAACTATACGGGCGGTCGCGTGAAATCACGCGCCTCGTCGGCACATTCAATCACGTCATCCGGAACGGCTCCCCCGCCCTGATTCTCGTCACCGGGTATTCGGGCATCGGCAAGTCGTCGATCGTCAACGAACTGCACAAGGCGCGGGTGCCGCCTCGCGGGCTCTTCGCCGCGGGCAAGTTCGAGCGGGGCAAAAGCGACATACCGTATTCGACGCTCGTACAGGCTTTCCAGAGCCTCGTGCGGCCGCTGCTGGGCAAGCACGAGGCCGAGCTGAGCGCCTGGCGGGACGCGCTGCTGAAGGCGCTGGGACCGAACACCCAGTTGATGGTCGAACTGGTGCCTGAACTCGAATTCATCGTGGGTGCACAACCGCCGGCGCCGGAGCTGCCTCTCGAGGAAGCACGCAGCCGCTTGCATCTCGTGTTCCAGCGTTTCATCGGCGTCTTCGCGCGGCCGGAACATCCGCTCGCGCTGTTCCTCGATGATCTGCAGTGGCTCGATGCCGCTACGCTGGACGTGCTCGAATATCTGCTGGTCAGCTCCGATCTGCGACACCTGCTGCTGGTCGGCGCATACCGGGACAACGAGGTCGATGCCGATCATCCACTCGCGCTCAAGCTCGCCATGATCCGCAAAACCGGCACACGGGTCGACGAAATCGCGCTCGCCCCACTCACGTGCGAGCACGTGACGCAACTGGTGGCGGATACGATTCGCCGCGATCCCGAATCGGCCGCGCCGCTCGCCCAGCTCGTGCATGCGAAGACGGGTGGCAATCCGTTTTTCGTCAACCAGTTTCTCCATGCGCTTGCCGAGGAAAACCTGCTGACCTTCGATCACCGCGCCGCGTGCTGGTCGTGGGACATCGGACAGATTCACGCCACCGGTTACACCGACAACGTAGCAGATCTGATGGCCGGCAAACTCGCACGATTGCCGGCGCCCGCGCAGCATGCGCTGCAACAGCTCGCCGGCCTCGGCGGCGACTGCACGATCGCGATGCTGTCGGCCGTGCTGGATGCGACCGAGTGCGAAGTCCACGATTTGTTGTGGCCGGCGCTGCGCAACGAACTGGTCGAACTCGGCGGCGGTGTCTACCGGTTCACTCACGACCGTGTCCAGGAAGCCGCCTATGCGCTGATTGCCACCCCGTCGATCGCGCACACGCATCTGCGGATCGGGCGCTGCCTTCTCGCGCATACGCCTCCCGCGCAACTGGAAGAGAACATTTTCGACATCGTCGGCCAACTCAATCGCGGCGCCGGCCTGATCGATTCGCGGGATGAACGCGAGCAGCTCGCCGAACTCAATCTGCTTGCGGGACGCCGCGCCAGGGCGTCGGCGGCCTATGCCGCCGCGCGTGCCTATACCGGCGCCGGCGCAGCGCTGTTGACCGGGGACAGTTGGGCGCGCCGTCATGCGTTGTGCTTTTCGCTCGACAGCCTGCGCGCCGAATGCGACTTCCTGACCGGTGCCACGGCCGACGCGCGGATGCGGCTCGATGAACTTGCCGGACACGCGCTCACGCACGTCGAGCGGGCCGCCGTCGCCTCGCTCGGCATCGACCTGTACTTTTCGCTCGGCGACCGAAACGACCGCGCCATTGCGATCGGGCTCGACTATCTGCGCGGCGCGGGTATCGGCGTGTCGCCGCATCCGACCGACGACGAAGCGCAAGAGGAGTACGAACGGATCGTGTCGCGCCTTCGCGAGCGCAGCGATGAAGATCTCTTCGCGCTTCCGCTGATGACCGATCCCGACTCGCTCGCGACGCTGCACGTCCTGATCAAGCTCGGCCCGCCCATCTTTCAGACGGGCCAACGCATCAACCTGTTCGTGCTGCTGTTCTGCCGCGCGATCGCGCTAAGCCTCGAATATGGCCATGCCGATGCGTCGTGCCCCGCCTATACCCAACTCGGCGTCGCCGCGGGCGCGAGATTCAACGACTACCGGACCGCATTCCGGCTGGGCCGGCTCGCCTGCGGACTCGTCGACCGGCGCGCACTGACACGCTTCGAGGCCCGAACGCACACGACCTTCGCCGCCGGCCTGGCACACTGGGCGCAGCATGTCCGCGCCGGACGCGATCCGCTGCGCCGCGCGGCGCAGGTCGCGGAGCGGCACGGCAATCTCCTCTACGGCGCGTACTCGCGCGTCCAGATGACCACCAACCTGCTCGCCGCAGGCGACGCCTTGCCCGAGGTGCTTCGCGAGGCGGAGCATAGTCTCGTCTTCGCGCGCAAGACGCAGTACGGCGGGCTGGTCGACATCATCGAAGCGCAGCGCCAACTGGTCCGGACACTGTGCGGCCTGACGCCGGGATTCGGCACCTTCGACGACAGCCAGTTCGACGAACGCGGGATCGAACAGCGATTCGCCACGCACCCGGGCTGGCCCAGTCCAAGATGCTTCTACTGGGTGCGCAAGATGCAGGCGCGCTTCTTCGCCGGCGATCACGAGGCAGCCGTCGAGGCAGCCGCGCAGGCGCAACGCTTCCTGTGGGGCGTGCCGTTGAGCTTCGAACTGGCTGAATATTACTTTTACGCGGCCCTCTCCCACGCACTCGCGTTCGACTTTGCACCGCTCGGCGAACGGCAGCGGCACCGGGCCACCCTCGCCGGACACCAGCGGCAACTCGAAGCCTGGTCGGCCGATTGTCCCGAGAACTTCGCCTGCCGCTCGGCACTGGCCGGAGCCGAACTCGCCCGCATCGACGGAGACGAACCCGGCGCCCGGCAACGCTTCGAGCGGGCCATCCGGTCGGCTCGCGAGAACGGCTTCATCCATATCGAGGCGCTCGCTTGCGAGCTGGCCGCGCGCTTTCATGCGACGCGCGGCCTCGAAACGTTTGCGCAGATGCTCCGGCGCAGCGCACGCGACGCTTATCTGAACTGGGGTGCCGACGGCAAGGTGCGGCAGCTCGAAGAGACGTATCCGCACCTTCGTACGCGCGAGCCCGTGCTCGCCGCGACGAGGGCGATCGAGACATCGGTCGAGCGCCTCGATCTTTCGATCGTGACCGGAATATCTCAAGCCATGTCCGGCGAATTCGAACTGGCGCAATTGCTCGACAAGCTGCTGCGCATCGCGCTCGGGCACGCGGGCGCGCAGCGCTGCGTGCTGACGCTCGCGCGCGGCGACGAGCAGCGCATCGCCGCGCATGCAAGCGTAGCCGGCGACGCCGTCGTCGTGACGCTCTGCGATGAACCCGCCACGACGGCGAGGCTGCCGGAGAGCGTGCTCCAGTACGTCGTACGCACGCGCGAGAGCATCCTGCTCGACGATGCGTGCACCGGAGCAGCGCCGTTTGCCGCCGATGCCTATATCGGCGCGCATCGGGTCCGCTCGGTTCTCTGCCTGCCGCTCGTCAACCAGACCAAGCTGGTCGGCACGCTATACCTCGAGAACAATCTGGCGGCTCGCGTCTTCGTGCCGGGCCGGATCGCAGTGCTGAAGCTGCTGGCCTCGCAAGCCGCGACCACGCTGGAGAATGCGCGCCTGTATCAGGAACTGGCCGAACGCGAGGCGCACATCCGCCGCCTGATCGATGCCAATATCGTCGGCATCGCGATCTGGCATACGGCGGGCCGGATTTTCGAGGCCAACGACGCCTTTCTACGTATCATCGGATATTGCCGCGACGATCTCGTAGCGGGACGCATCCGCTGGACCGAGCTGACGCCGCCCGAGTGGCATGAGATCGACAGGCAAAAAATTCAGACGCTGATGACGGCCGGCAAGCTGGCGCCATTCGAGAAAGAATATTTCAGAAAGGACGGCAGCCGCGTGTCGGTGCTGATCGGCATGGCGCTGCTCGAAGCAGGCGGCGACGAAAGCATCGGCTTCGTACTTGACCTGACCGAGCGCAAGCGAGCTGAAGCCGAAGCGAGCGAGAACGAGCGGCGCTACCTCGAAGCACAAATGGAACTGGCACATGCCAACCGCGTGGCGACGATGGGCCAGCTCACCGCCTCGATCGCTCACGAAGTCCAGCAGCCCATCACAGCGGCCGTCACGCATGCGGCGGCGGCCCTGCATTGGCTGAAGGCCACCCCACCCGACCTGGGGGAAATCAGGGAATCGCTCGATGACATCGTCAGCGCCGGCAGGCGAGCCGGCGGCATCATCGAGGGAATCAGGGAGCTGGTCAAGAAGGCCCCGCTCCGTCAAGAGCAGGTGGATATCAACGAGGCCGTTCGCGCCGTGATCGATCTGGTGCAAGGCGAAGCATCGAAAAACGGCGTTTCGGTCACGACTTCACTCGATGCGGACTTACCGTTCATGCTGGGCGACCGCGTACAGCTTCAGCAACTCATGCTCAACCTGATCATGAATGCAATCGAGGCGATGTGCACGACAAGCGGCAAGCCACGCGAATTGCAGATCAGCACGACGGGACATGCGCCGAACTGCGTATCGGTTGTCGTGCGCGATACCGGCCCCGGGCTGCCGACGAAGGAAACCGAGCGCGTTTTCGATGCGTTCTACACGACGAAGACGCGGGGTCTCGGCATGGGTTTGTCGATCTGCCGTTCGATCGTCGAAGCACATCGGGGAAAGCTTCACGCGAGCGCCAACGTTCCCCACGGCGCGGTCTTCGAGTTCGTGCTTCCTGGTAGCAATAAGGCCAGTTGATGAATAGCTGGCGCACTGAGCGCCGGGCTGTTGAAGACAGCGGCATGCCTCAACCAGCCCCACGAAACAAAGGAAGTCAACGGACCAGGACAGTAAACCAGGGAATAGAGGCGAGACTGAGAAGCCGACCCAGCAAGGGTTTCAGCTCCCCCAACAGAACGCGCTGGAGCTTGATAGTCCAGTGCCGGGATCGTCCGGAAGAATCCACTGTTTTGCGTATACAAATACGTATATTTTCGATATGAAATAAAAATATTTATTTAATTTTCAAATACTTAAACTTTATATTCGAGTCCTCTCCTGAACCAGAAAATATTTTACCAAATAGATAGGAATCCAACGTACCCAGGATAATTTTCCACCCATGCCGAAATTTTGTTTATTCGCCCAGCGTCAAACATGGCGATCCGAATGCAAACAAGTACATTCTTGAGCACATAGAAGTTCGAACTTAAGAGATGTACTCACGAGTCTTGACTGGCTGTGTCGACGCGAGAACGCTCATCTTTGGATTGATGGCAATCCAGTCGTCCAGCATATCCGCCCACGCCTGGAGCATCTCCCTCCTCTGCTCTGCATACTCGGCCTTGTTGTAGACCGCGCGCACGCCACGCTGTTCGTGAGCGAGGCATTTCTCGATCCAGTCGGTGTTGAACCCTGTTTCGTGCAACAGTGTGCTGGCCGTCCGACGCAGATCATGCACCGTGAACGGATCAAAATCCACCCCGTCGTCGCGTATCAGCTTGACCGTGCTGTCGATGACACGGTTCAGGGTCGCCGCACTTATCGGGGAAGCCGTCTCATAGCGGCCCGGATGCACGTACGAACTCGCTCCGAAGCACGTCTTGAATGCGACCAGAATGTCCAGAGCCTGTTGGCTAAGATAGATAATGTGAGAGCGGCCGGCCTTCATCCGTTCCTTCGGAATTGTCCAGACTGCGGCGTCGAAATCTATCTCACTCCACATCGCCAGAATGAACTCGGACTTGCGCACCGGCGTGAGCAGCATGAATCTGATAGCAAGACGCAGCGTAGGCATCGTCGGCGTCCGTTCCAATGCACTGAAAAACACATGGATTTCTGCGGGCGACAGTGCACGATCACGCGGCTTGAAGGTGGCGATGGCAGACGGGCGGATGGCCTCCGCAGGATTGTCCACCTTTAGTCCTCGCGCCTGCACGAAACGATAGACCTGCAGAACGATGTCGCGCGCCTGCACGGCAGGGGCCGCGGCGCCCCTCTCCTTGATCTTCTCGCAGCGCGCCATCAGTCGTGCGGGCGTGATCTCTTCCAACTTCAGCCGGCCGAATTCCGACGCGAGATTCCGCTCGTATACCGATTTGCGCATCGCTCGTGTTGAGTCGGCAAGAGCAGTCTCCACAAAGTATTTCTCCGCCCACTTACCGAACGTTAGCGCCTCGGTCGCCTCGACCCGTTTCTCGACTTTCGCACGTGACGGACTTTCTCCGCGTTGGATGGCTCCGTAGGCTTGGTCGCGTAGAAGCCGGGCTTCCGGGAGGCTAATAGCCATTCCGAATCCGAGTTCGTCTAGCTTGCGTGGCTTCCGTGCGGAAAGTGATGGATCGTACCGACCGATAACCAGGGTTTCCCGGCGACCGTTCACCCGGTAGTCGTACCGGAAGCTCACCGCGCCTGACGGCGTCACTGCCGCATATAGCCCACGCTGATCGGCAACCTTGTAGATCTTCTGGGCCGGCTTCAGCGCTCGCAACTGCATGTCTGTGAGCATAGGGACTCCTCGAACGTATACCGTCAACCGATACCGTCAGACTGACTTGACGGTATCGGACAAGGCCGTCCGAGGAAGAAATGTCGGTACCGTCACCGATACCGACATTTCCTCCGGGCACTGTCCGGATCCCATCGGATCGCCGCGGACAATAACCCTCTGTTTTTTAACGGAAAAACAGGAAAAACCGGACCTCCCGGAACGACCTGGGAGCAGTCTAAATCATTCCCACTCCAAAATATTCCAGTAACGTCCATTAGACGCCTGCGCTCGGAGTATCAACGGCGTTAACGAGACGGCGCGCCGCATTCACGATTCGCCGGAAACTCGATAATCTCCTCGGAACGCACAGTTGAGGTTCGTGCGGATAAGGTCAAGCGCGACTGACTTTGCCGTCGATATGAGACGTAGCTTCACGAGTCTCGCGTCCGCCGTCGAGCTTGCACGTCGACGATACACTGCCGTCCGTGAGTGAAAAACCCGTCTGAAACGTCATTCTCGCGAATGATGATAGAAGTTCCGCGACACGCGCCTGATCGGCCCACTTGTGCCATCCACAAGCAATTGCCGACCGACCGCTTCCACTAGGGCATGAGACACTCGCCGGCGAGACCTTGTTGGCTGCACACTCCCTACAATTCTGTTTGGCGTGGTAGTGAGATTGACCCGCTTCGACGGACGGATTTGCGGTTTCGATCGATGTGTGGTTGGCCTCCATTGATCGATGAGTCGCAGGTTGTCCACGGGCGGGCGGCGGGTCGCCTGTCACGACCATGACGCCGCCCGACGATGGGCAACCTGCATGTCGGAGCGCCCAGTTTTTTTATGTGCGACTCTTCGAATTCGAGCGGCGAATAGTAGCCGATGCTGCTATGTAAGCGACGCACGTTGTACCAGCCCTCGAGGAACCAGAAGAGACGACGTCGAGCCTGTTAATGGGTCGGAAAGTGTTCTCGCGACAGCAACTCCGCTTCGAGCGTGCCGAAGAATGATTCGCACATGGCGTTGTCGTAGGCGTCACCGGCCGTGCCCATCGACGGCTGCTCGCTCACCCTCTTTGGCCGGTCCTGACCAGCATGCCGGGAGTCGGCGTCAGGACCGCCGCCAGACTTCTCACCGAGGTCGCACACAAAGCATTTGCTTCGGCAGGTTACCTGGCGCTCAGGCTCATCCATCCGTGGCGAGCATCCGTCCAGGCGCGGCAACAAGGTGCTCAAACGCGCCTTGTTTCTATCTGCCTTCGCGGCCTTGAGAGACCCCGTCTCACGGGCTTATTACGCACGCAAGGTCCAGCAGGGAAAGCGACATAACCAGGCCCTCATCGCACTGGCACGGCGACGCTGCGACGTCCTGTTCGCCATGCTGCGCGACGGCTCCATTTACCAACCCAAGTCAGCCCCTAACGCTTGACGAAGGACATAGGGGCACCCCTCAGCGGGGTTTGCGCCGCTCGCTCCTCGTGGCCGGCACTTCAATGCGCGCCTGGCGCGCAATGATCTCGGGCAGCGGTAAGGGTTGTGCTTTCGGCACAATCGGCAATGGCTGCAAGCCCGTTTTGTTGGTCAGCCATCGCGTCCACGCACCAGCGCGCACGGGCGAATATACGCGCCGCCAGATACCATGTGCCGTTCGTCCACGACGCGACAGCGCCCTCGTTCGACGCGTTCGGCGACACGCCGGCCTGGCCGTTGAACGCATAGAGGAAGGTTGCGCCGAAACCCATGATGCGCGGCGTGGTCCACGTTGCCGCGTTGTTTGTGCGCACGAGCACCTGACTCGAACCCGGGCCGAGGTCGGCGTTGTAGCCGACACCCTTCGGCGTTTGCACCGCACCGCCCACGAGCCACGTGACGACCGAATTCGTCGTCACTTCGCCGAACGGGTCGACGAAGGGCGGCAGATTCGCGGTCGGCTGCAGGCCGAGGCGCACCACGCCCCAGCTTGCCGAATTGAGGCCAACCCACGCGGCGCGATCGAACAGCGTATTGCTGGTGCCGAACGTGCCGTTGTTCGCCATGAAGCCGTTTTCAAGATTGAATTCCGCCTTCAGGCCGCCACCGAGGTCTTCCCGGCCGAACAAGCCGAATTGCGACGTGTGAACGCCGCCGCTCTGCGTCTGCCAGCGCGAATTGCCGCTCACACTCTGGAAATTGAGGCCCATGTCGACGGCGCCATAGAGCGAAATGCCGGTCTGCTGGATAGCGGATGGCATCGACGGCCACTCGGACAGCACTCGCTGAAAATACGAGTCGGCCCAAGCCGTGTGAGAAAACAGCACCGCTGCTGCAGCACAAAACGGTCTTCTTATATTTCATGTGACTCCTCGTTGTCGGCATCGTTATGGGTAGAGTCTTGCCGCCGATCCGGCGCCGCACCAGTCAGCGATAGCACATTGCGAATGTCGGACTACAGGGAGTATTGCTCGACAAAAATGGCCCGGCAGGCGACACCGATCGGCAACGTCTGATCGTTGAAGTCATGGCCGGATTTGTCGATCATGCAACCGCCGTGGCCCTCGTGCCCGTTGCCGGGCGCGACGTTGCAACCGGGCACCGGCCTGGGCGTTCACGAACAGCCCTCGTCGTTCATCATGCGCCAGCGGCAACGGCACGATATTACCCGAGTCGATGACCGTGACGACGGCCGTGCGGGTGCGCTCGATTGCACACACGGACCGCCGTTGCCGAGGCTAGGACCGATTCGTCTATCGAATGTTTCGAATTGCTTATTTTCTGCTCGGGTGTGCGGCGCACGCGACCAGTCGGAACGAGTGGCGTCGGATGTGCTCTGCTATCTTCTGCCCACCATGCGCATCTGCACCTTGCCCGTTCTACAGTCGGGACACAGGCCGAATAGTACGAGGTGCCGTCCCGATACGTCGAAGTCGAGTTGATCCGCGACCGCCTGTTGACGCGCGTCGATCTCTTCGTCGAAGAACTCGCGGATGCCGCCGCATTCGGTACACACGATGTGATCGTGCGGCTTGCCGTCATTGAACTCGTAAACCAGGCAGCCTTCGCCGAGTGCAACGCTGCTCAACAACCCGCTGTCCACGAGCAGACCTAGCGCGCGATAAAGCGTCCCCAGGCTCATATTCGGCGTATCGCCATTCAGGCGCTTGTAGACCTGATCCGCGCTGAAATGCTCATGGGCGTGCTGATGAAAAAACTCCAGCACGAGGACACGCGGAAGCGTGGGCCGCAAGCCGGCCTGCTCGAGAATTCGATGAATGTTCATGGACATGATGGCAACGCGGCGCAGGCGATCGCGCCGTTGGAGAGGACTGTCGTCGCCGGTCGATGCGAAGAAAGGGGCGGGACGGTTATCGCCCGGCTCTCGCAGGACGAATGGAAAGAGGAGAGACTATGAGAGCTGCATCCTTAGGAGAACCTTAAGGTCGTTGTTGAGTTGCGGCGAATTTCGTTTTTATGCCATGGCTTCGCGCCAGGTGTTGCCATGAGAAATTCATTGGCTGCATGCGACGTGAAGAAGTTTTAGCTCCCGCCTGCAATGTGATGCGCGATCGCCAGATCGACCGGCCTATACCCGCTTTTGTTGACAGTTGTCCATGATGTTCGCGAGTTATCGCAATTCATGAAGCGGCAGCATTGCCGCGCTTGAGATGGAGTGCTGCAATATTCGCGATAATTTTAGGTATTCATTTTCCTGTCATACGCGATTCGACGACGAATTCGCGCGCCGGTTTGGAAACGCTCCGTTGCTATGGTTTGCCACGCAGTACCCCGAATTGCGTGAACATTTGCAGATCACGACAGCGAAGCCCGAAGTCTTAAATGACAATGCCCCCAGACACAAGACCAACCAACGCGCCAACAGCGCCACACACCGCGACAGCAAAGATAACCCACTCAGCCTTGGAAAACACACGCTGGCCACGCTCGCGTTTCGCCAGCACGTAAAGCACCGAACCCGGCGCATAGAGCAACGCCGACAGCATCAGAAATTTGGCGCCCCCCGCGAACAGCAGAAAGGCCGTATACAACGTCGCGAACGCCGCAATGAAATATTCCCTGCGTAACACGCGGCTCAAAGCACGGTCGCCATGTTGCTCGCTATGCTCGCGATCGTGACGCGCAGCCTTGATGCCATACGCGGCCACGAGAAAATACGGAATCAGCGCCATCGAACTCGTGAGATTGAGCATCAACGCGAATGCATCGGTCGACCAGTATGTGCTGATCACGAACATCTGCACGACGCTGCTGGTCAGCCAGATAGCGGCGACCGGCAGCTTGCGCTCGTTCTGCCGCGAGAAGATGCGCGGCATCGTCTCCATGCGCGCGGCGGCAAACAGCACCTCGGCACAGATCAGCGACCATGCGAGGTAAGCGCCGAGAATCGAAACGATCAGCCCCACACTGACAAACACCACACCGAATGGACCGAGCAGCGCACCGAGCACCGCGGCCATCGAGGGCTGGCGCATCAGCGCGATGTCGGCACGCGGCAATGTCGCGTAGGGCAGCAGCGTCACGAGAACCAGCAGGCACAATACCGCCGCGAAGCCCGAGACCGTGGCGGTGCCGACGTCGGCGCGCTTTCTCGCATAGCGCGAGTACACGCTCGCGCCCTCTATGCCGACAAAGACGAACACGGTAACGAGCATCGTGGCCCGCACCTGCGAGAAGAGTCCTGCTCCCAACTCGCCATGACCTTCCCAGAGATTCGCGCGGAACATATCGGCGCGGCACAAGACGATCAGAATGCCGATGAACAGCACGATCGGAATCACCTTCGCGACGGTGACGATCGTATTGATCATCGTCGCCTGCTGCACGCCGCGCAGCATCACGAGGTGAAACAGCCATATGCCCAGCGACGACACGATGATCGCAATCGCCGTATTGCCGTTGCCGAATGCGGGAACGAATGCACCGAGTGTCGACTTGATCAACACCCAGTAGGACACATTGCCGAAGCATCCCGCCATCCAGTAGCCGAATGCGGACAGAAAGCCCGCGTAGTCGCCGAAGCCCGCCCTTGCGTACGCGAACACGCCGGCATCGAGTTCGGGACGCCGCTCGGCCAGCGCCTGAAAAACGCGCGCCAGTGCATACATGCCGATGCCCGCCACGCACCACGCGATGATCGCGCCAGCCGGCCCGGTCGCCCGCGCAAAGTTGCGCGGCAGCGAGAAAATCCCCGCCCCCACCATGGAGCCGACGACCATCGCGGTCAATGCGGGCAACGACAGTTTCGTCTCAACCTGGGTTGTCATCGTCCACCATTCGGAGAAGCCGATTTCTTCCGGAAAAGGACTGACGTGGAATCAGCACGCACACGGTATATGCTTCTCGTTGTGCAATGCATCCATGTCACCCACTCCGCATGCGATGCAAACCATTCTCCCGATCAGGCAACCTGTGTCCTAGTCGGGAATGTCCTCGTCGTAGTGGTTAAAAGTTCGCTTCAAAGAGGCTTCGACATGCAGGTTTCGCCGAGCGAACCTGAGTAGCCCAAACCATCATCGCAGCCATAATAAATTATCTTTACCGATATGGCATCACTCAACTTTTAGTGAATTGTTCTTTCATGCGCAGCGAGTGGTCCATTTCATTACGTCAGGTACGCATGAATTTGACAACTAATTCATATTTACCATGCTCAATAACGATTAATTCCTCAATCTTTGGAGACACACCAGTTGCATGCATCGAACAGAGTGTTAAAGTGGCCCCTGCGTGCCACGTACATGTCCTTTGCTGCCGGCGAAACGAATAACGCCGCCATGATATGTCATCGGTAAATTTGAAACGCCACGGCACCGACTATGAGTCATAGCGCATGAGGCACGGTCAAAGAAACATATTTCAGGTAGGTATGTAATGTAATTAGTCGTCTTAACTGGTGGAGTTAAATGATGTCACGTACTATTCTTGGAATCACCTCTGCATTGCTCGTGTTCGGCGCGATCGCTTCAGGATCGGTATTTGCGCAGCAACCGGCCCAGCCCGATGCTGCCGCCCCGGCCGCCGCAGCGGCCAGTGCAACGCATAGCGACCCGATCGTTCAGAAACGGACGGAAGTGCGTCAGGCTAATCAGAAACAGCGCGCGGCGAATGCGCAGGCCCGCGCGAAAATGAGAGAACAGCGGCGTCAGGCCAGCGCCGAGCGCAATCAGTCTGTTCAGGAATCGCGCCAGCGCGCGACCGCCGCCATGTCGGCGTCGACGCCTCAATAACAGGAAGCGCCACTCAAAACAACGGCCGAATGGAAAGCCGTCATCGTGACTTCACGGTGACGGCTTTTTACTTTGCGCATCAATCAGGAACGGGCGACCTGAACAGAACTTTTCCGCCCTGGTTTCAGCTGGAAAATTCCGGTTTCAATACGTTCCGCGTTGTCGGCACGAAATGAATCGACGATCCGCGGTAAGTAAGCTGATGATGCGCGACAACGATCCGGCTTACGTGTGATTCAAGGATGTGTTGCCCGAATGCGCGCGCGAGGTTGAGGCGGGCAACCAAGCTCTCAACCCGGAATGAGACGCTCCGCCTTCAGGCGTCCGAAAAGATCGAAGAACGCATCTGGCGTGCCTTGATAATCCAGGAACCCTGCCTTGCGGCTCTTTGTCATGTCCGTCACGACTTCCATCGGACGTCCGAGATCGGCGTCCGTGTGCCACCATGAAGCCAGCCGGTCGATGTTCTGCTCTTTCAGTCCGTGCCAGTTCGCAATGTCGCGCCACTGGCGCGCCGCGTCCTGCATCCGGCCTTCGAGTGGCCGCACGGTACCGTCGAACGGTGCGGCTTCGATGCCGAAGTAATCGGCCAGTTGTCCCCACATCGTCTTCCAGCGAAACACATCGCCATTGACGACGTTGAAGTCCTCATTGCGCGCGGCCGTGCTCGTGGCGGCCCATTCAAGATGGCGGGCCAGAAGACGCGCATCGGTCATGTCCGTCAGCCCGTTCCACTGCGCCGCGGAGCCGGGAAAGACGAACGGTTGTCCGCTATGCCGGCACAGTGTTGCGTAGACGGCCAGCGTCTGCCCCATGTTCATGGCATTGCCCGGTGCAAACCCGATGATCGTGTGCGGGCGATGCACGCTCCAGGTGAAGCCGTCGCGGGCTGCTGCTTCGAAAAGCCGGTCTTCCTGCTCGTAGTAGAAATTTTCGACCGGCTGACGGCCCTGCACTTCGCGAAATGGCGTATCGGGGACAGCGCCGGATGCGTAGGCTTCGAACGGACCCAGATAGTGTTTGAGGCCCGTCACCAGTGCAGCGTGTTCGAGCTTCGTGGAGTGCGCGAGAGAACCGAGGACATGGCGAACCATCGCGCCGTTGACGCGAATGTTCTCCTTCTCGGTCGCCTGACGTGACCAGGCGGTGAAAAAGACATGGCTGACGTCGAGGCCCGCCGTCGCAGCGGCAACCGAATCGGCTGCGGTCAGGTCCGCGACGACAGGCACGCAGCCGGGCACGGCGGCACTGCGCCCGCGCGACAGTCCATAGACAGTCCAGCTGGTCGACAACAGGCGTTCCGCCAAGGCCCGCCCTACTACGCCGCTTGCGCCGACGATCAATGCTTTCTTGCTCATCTGTTTCTCCGGATTGGTGACCGGATGAGGGTACTTCAGACATGAATTCCTATCTCAGATAATATTTCATCATTTTCGAGAATTAATTTCATCAATTGACCACTTTCCCGAACGAACGTCTGAAAGGCATCGTGCCTTTTGTTTGTGCCGCCGATGCCGGCAGTTTCACCGCCGCCGCCCAGCAACTGAACCTGACGAGCTCGGCTGTGAGCAAAAGCATCGCTCGGCTCGAACAGCGGCTCGGTGTCGTGCTGTTCGAGCGGACAACGCGCAGCCTGTCACTCACCGATGCGGGACACGCGTTCTACGCCACATGCACGAACATCCTGGGCGAGCTTGCGGAGACGGAAGCCGTGCTCGCCGCGCAAAAGCGCGAGCCGGTCGGCACCGTGCGCATTGCCTTGCCGGCATCGTTCGGGCGGCTGTGTGTCGTGCCGGTATTGCTGCGGTTTGCCGCGCAGTATCCGGAGGTGCGGCCGCATCTGCTGTTCGCGGACCGTTTCGTCGACCTGGCCGACGAAGGCGTCGATCTGGCCGTGCGCATCGGTGGCCCGCAGGATCTGCCGTCATCGCTCGCACACCACGCCATGGGCCATGAAAGACTGATCTTCTGTGCGGCACCGGCCTATCTTGAACGGAACCGCGCGCCGCTGACGATCGACGATCTGGAAAGGCACGACTGCATCGTCTATGGACGGCCGGACGGCACGCAATCGGCATGGTCGTACGTTCAGGCGGACGGGCACATTGGCCAGCGCGTCGTTCGCTCCCGCATCGTGGCGGGAGACGCGGAGGCGCAACTCGCATTCGTACGGGCGGGACTCGGCATTGCGCAGCTCGCCACCTGGCTGGTGCGGGACGATCTGAAGGCTGGACGCGTGGTCGAAATCCTCGCGGACGCCGCCACCGACGGCTTACCGCTCAGCCTGATATGGCCGGTTGCGCGGCGACGCACACCGAAAATCGATGTGCTGGCGCAAACGCTCGAAGCTCATTTGCAGATTCGATGAGCGGGGGCTTCGAGTGTCCGCTGGACGGAGAGT
This sequence comes from Paraburkholderia sp. Ac-20342, assembly GCF_017104985.1. Classification (NCBI taxonomy): domain Bacteria; kingdom Pseudomonadati; phylum Pseudomonadota; class Betaproteobacteria; order Burkholderiales; family Burkholderiaceae; genus Paraburkholderia; species Paraburkholderia sp. Ac-20342. Next base: position 108,958 of record NZ_JAAGPQ010000014.1, read on the forward strand.
GATTCTGTTTGTTGGCGATATGACGCGTCACTGCCCTGCTGCCCCGCTGCCGTGTTCGGCATCGCGCTCTCCATCCTGCGCGACGCGCACGTGGCACGGCGGCGATCACGAGTAGCGCGAGAGAATATGCGGCGGATACGCTAACGAGTACGCGCACGAAGCGTGCAGCCGAGTCTGGACGCGTGACGCAAATCGGCCTCGATGGATGTGACGCATTCGTCATCAGCGAGGCGACGGTCAGGATAGCGCTTCGTGTCGAGAAAGAGATCGTGACAAACCGGTGTCGTGCCGTACTGCGCTTTCCATTCGCGCCATTGGGCATAAAACGCATCGGACGCGTTGGGAATCATCTGCTCGCTTACGATTTCAATGCCACTGGCGCCGATTTTTGCCGCTTCGGCAATGTAGCCCTCGAGGTCGAGCTTGCGCAGGAAGCACTCATGCCGATCGCTGTAAAGGCGGATTCCGCGTTGGATGCGGGTGGATTTTGACATGCTGTCACCGTCATTGTGGTGAGAGCGTGAGACGGATTATTCGGGTGTCGGTCCGCAAATAAAATTGATAGTTTTTGCGCGCGTACTACTGAATTTCGTGATCCCGGTTATGGGTGCGGAACGGTGGGAGTTCGTTGGATGGAGCGTTGACGTTCGCTACAAATTACGTATTGAATGCTACGGCTCGTCGATACTTTCTTAGATATTTCCGATATACATCCCATCCGGCGAGAACAACTCTCGTTTCGCTTGGCAAACGCCCTTTTTTCGTGAAACATAATTCATAATTTCTAAAAACAGCTTATAAAACAGTGAGTTGCTTGGTTTTCCCGCCGTTTTATATTGTTTCACGATGCGGCTACACGCTAAATTGGCTCGGGAATCACAAACTTGTGCATATATTGTCGAAATTGGTATTGCTTTGCGCAATTTAACTGCTTGTGGCTGGTCAATTGATATGGCCCCTAATTATATTACCTCCCTTCCCTGTTGTTCGCTCGCCTGACACGTGGGTTTCGGTAAGGATGCTGTCGCGTGGTGTCCGTGGATAAAGCGATATGTTCCCACGCCTATACCGATCGGCTTGAGAATGATGAGATGGCGATTCGCTAGGAAAACCGCCGGATCGCTGCGCTGTTATCTTTACCGTAACCCTCTTACGGCTGCTGATCGCCGACAGGCATTGACCCTAGCTCTGCGGAGTTCAGAACGGGAAGTAAATCGCGATAGCATGCCGGGTAGTGCTGCGGGACTACGCTGTTGCAGTCATGAAGCTAGCGTCTGTTTGCACCAAGTCTCGTGTAGGCAGGACTTGGCCTAAGAACATCTACGATCCCCATATGGCCTTCGTAGAGGAAGAAGAGTCGGCTTCGCTGCATCAGGATCAAGACGTAAATCCTGTTCCTGTCGGACCTGTAAAAGGCTATCTATCAGGCTGTTGCCATTGATGCTAGCCCGCCATTGTTCTTGGCAGCTTTGAAATTTCCCCTCATGGGTTGAGCCGGCTTCCCCTGACAAGGGAGGATTTTTGGCACCTCGATAGCGCATTTGCCGACCCTACGGTAAGCCAGCGAACTCTTCTGTGAATATCGATTCAGGACGTTCTCTACTGATTGGACGTTCCAGCCTCCATGCTGGCTTGATCGTCGCTCTCCAGACCAGTAGGCCAAACTCCACGTGATCCGCGGATCGTTCACACCGGCGCCGTAATCGTTAGAGACAACTGAATCTGCGCCTCATTATTAGTCGAACCAGACAGGCCCTCTGCGACGGGTCCATTTCCCAGAGCACAACCCAATATAAGGAAGATGGCCAATGTTTATACGCGCCAAAGCCATGTAGTGAAATCGGTCCTCAAGGTGCACACGGCAATGGAGCGAGGCCGATGACAGAAGGTCAGCAGACCGTTTTTGCTGCACGCCGTCAATGACACGGCAAACGGAGGACGCGAGAAAAACTCCATGCGACTTTTTGTGCGAGCCTGATCGTTGTGATGGCCGTCGAGAACGAGCCTCTCAAGGGAAACAGGGCGTAAGTAGAGATCGGACCACGCAGCAAATATTTCGGCAGACTGCAGTAGCGGGTATCTGAGCTGGAATACCCAGACCCCGCATTCTGCTTCTCCCCGTAGAAATGTCAGCGCATACGGCGGCACCAATGAGCCGACGCAATACCTTCAAGTAACTCCTTACGCACGGAGTTCACTCTCGCGTCAACAAGTGGGGTTTATTCGACGAACGGCTACCAACTTATCTGTTCGACGCGCCCACCCTCGGGCCACGTTATGTTTAGGAGATATCGCCCGATACCGAGCAGCCGGATGAGAAAGAACACGAGCGGACGAGATAAGCAACAAAGTGACCGTTCCACACGCCGCTTCTAAATACGCGCTCACCATCTCATCTTCGATGGGACAGCCAATGGCCTCGTCCAACTGCATCAACGGATCGAGAAAGGCGCCGAGGCTCGGATCATCGCCGGCAAACACGAGATCACCCAGATGCCAAGCGAGGGAACGGTGAATCTCGCTTTGAGTGTCGATCGAATACTTCCCTCCCGTCCCAGCAAGCGAAGTGGTGATAAAAAATCGAGATCAAATATCTTTCTGAACGGCCGTTCCAACCGAGCGATCCCTGAGCGGCCAACGCCCGTTGAGAACCGGCTGCCCACCCCAAAGCGAGACAAAGAGAGTCGCAATCAAACAGACCAGCAGATCGCCTTTTCCCCTCGCGCAACCCTGACAACACAGGCGTCACTCGGCCAGCCACCCAAAGTGTCTAGACTCTAGACACTCTCCATCCCGCCAGAACAACCCGCCCGCCACCAACAAAAAAGCCCGCACGAGGCGGGCTTCTCTCTTACAAACCAACGATTAGTCAATTCGTCTTGGGCTGCGCATGAAACATCTGCCCGATAAGCTGACGTATCTGAATCTCCTGCGCCTCGGTAATCACTCCGGTCTTGATCTTGATCGTAAAGTTGCTGATGTCCTTCGTGATACTTCCTGCGTGCTCCCGTCCCGAGAAAAACTTTTCGATGCTGCGTCCGCTCGCTCCGCCTGACGTCGTCTGTCTCGTGGCCAGCGCCACAATGGCCGAGGCGATCTTGCCCTGATCCATTTCGCCTCTCACCAGCAGCGGCCAAATTTCACGCGCGGCCTTGATGCCATCCTCGCCGTGTTTTTTGATCGCCGCGGCAATCGCCTGTGCCGCAGTTCCACCAAGAAGCCGCGGCTGGATATCCAGATCCTTTTTGATAAAGTCCGGAAGATTGTCGAACGCAAGAAATTGGTAAAGCCCTGCACGAGACAAACCCATCGCCTCCGCCAGTCGCTTCCGGTTCGGAAACTCCGTCTCCGATCTGCGGATAGCAACCCCGATCTCGTAATCGGCCAGATCGTCCCGGCTGATATTTTCGACCATCGCCAGAACGGCCATATCCGAGTCGGAGCAGTCCGCCACCACCGCCTTGATCGTATCGAGTCCGAGCATCTTGTGTGCTCGCCAACGCCGCTCACCAGCAACAATCTGATAATCGTCGGCGACACGACGCACAACGATCGGCTGCATGAGTCCAACCTCACGGATGGACTCGGCGAGTTCCGCAAGCTTGGCTTCGTTGAACACCCGCCGAGGCTGCCAGGGATTGGGCAAAATTCCCGCCACCGCCAACTGCGATGCAACACCGGTTGCCTCCAGCTCCTGTACCCGAAGCTGCGCAACGGCTAGCGCGCCCGCGAGGCCGGGCGCTGTCTGCGTGCGATTGCTGCGCTTCACCTCGTCCTCATTGATGGCCGAGGTCTTGCGAATGCCGGACGTCTTGGCCAGCAACTGTTCTCGCATATTACTCATTGCGCGTTCCTCCATTTTTCCGAATAGATTTCGTCGATCCATCGGCAATAGTCAACCAGCGGCTGCCGTACACGCTGCAGCGACTTGGCTGCGCTGTGGGTGCTGCTGATGTCAAAGACCGTCGAGAACGCCAGCGCGCCCGTACTCATCACCGAGCTCGCCGGCACTTCAATCGAGTGCAGCCAGTTTTCGTATGCGCTCTGTGCCCACGCACGCACGATGGGCGCCGACGAGTTTCGCCCGTAATCGACCCTCGAAAGCACCAGCGAGACGAAGTCGTATTTCTTGTCCTTCTCGTACTTGATGAAGCTCTTCGACACGTCCGAGAAGAGTCTCCAGAACGACAGCGAACTGATGAAGTCGAGGTTCTCCGGCACCATCGGCATCACCATTGCATCCGCCGCCATGAGTGCATTCAGATTGAGGTATGACAGCGACGGCGATGTGTCCATCAGAATGTAGTCGTACTTCTTCCGTAGCGGTTCGAGGCCCTGGCGAAGGACTGTCCAAAACCGGAAACCCGGCCTCACCTTTTGCATTGCCGGCAAATGAAACTCAGCACCGATCAGCTCCGTGTGCGCCGGAATGACATCGATGCCATCCCAGTAAGTCGACTGCACCCGGCCTTCGAGACCCCCTTCGATATCCTGGTCATAGACGTACGGCAGCACCGTATCTTCCGGTGTCACATCTTTTTCCGCATACAGTCCGCACAGTTCCGACAGTGACGCCTGCGGATCGAGGTCGACCACAAGTACCTTGCGGCCGCGCAACGATAGGCCTTGAGCGAGGCACATGGTCGTTGTCGTCTTCGCGGACCCACCTTTGAGCTGAGCGGTAATGATGATCTTTCCGTCCGGCTCCTTCACGCGGGTGACGAGCGGAGTCTGGTAGATATCAGAAATTTTCTGCACCCAGATGCGCGCTTCTTCGAGGGTGAACGTGCGGGTGCGACCGGTGCCGGCAGCGGTGCCCGAGGGCAATTCACCGTCGCCCTTGGTCGCAAGATATTGAACCTGCGAGTGAGAGATATTGCACATCTCGGCAATCTCACCCGTCTTGAAAACAGGAGCCGTCTTTCGCGGACGCGGAGCCAGAATCGTGTCACGCAGCTCATTGGTAAAAATCGTGACCTTTTCCGCAAACTGGCTGATCTGCTCAAAGTGAACGGTTCGGTCTACGGCAGGAAGTTGGCTCGTTCTGACCATTCTGAGGTTTTCCCATAAAATTCTAGAAACCTCAGAATACAGGAAATGCTTGAAAATAGCTTTTTAAATTACTGTTTTTATGCAGATTTTTCGCACTTCGACACACTTCAGAGCCCAATTTCGGAGGCGATCGCGCTCTTGCTCGCTAAACACGACTATTTGAGCGACCTCGGCGAGGCACAAATGACCTCACCTTTATCCGAAAAATCCCCGGAGCAAGTCTCAGCGTGCCTAAAAAATTGGCGTCTGGTGAGGTCATTTGTGCATTTTCTCATTTTCGCGTCTCACTGACGAACCCTTTACAGCACAACTGACCTCACCTTTCCTCGAAATTGCCGGGCGAAACGCGACCATACGGGATCAGAATCGCTTCGAAAGCCCCTACGCACAATCAACCTCACCTACATGGCCCTGAACTCAACGGCTAAGGAGCCGATCCATAACCAAACCAGGGTATTTCAATCTCACCCAGCAGCACAACAAACCTCACCATCACCCAAAATCGAGATTGCGCTTTCCAGACGCGCACAATCAACCTCACCTTGCTGCATTGCGTTATTTCTCTTTTCAGCTTTGCAAATCGCAGTTGGTGGGTTGTTTTTAAAACAAGAACGAACCAACAAACCAACAGGAAGTTTCAATGTCCAGTTAATTCAACTACTTAACTTCAGAAAGGTGAGGTGGGTTGTGCCAAAGGTGAGGTGGAATGTGCGTAAAGGTGCGGCCTGTTGTGCAGGAAGGTGAGGCTCTTTCCCCATCAAGGTGAGGCCCGGTGTGCATGACAGACGCTTGCCACTGCAAAGGTGAGGTGGGTTGTGCAAAGCCATCGGAATCGGCCAGAAGTGCTGTCATACAAGGCCTGGCTCCACAATGAGCCGCTCCGTCGGTGAGGTTGGTTGTGTCTCGGGTGAGATTCTGTGTGCTCATCCGCAGCACGAACTTCCTTGCCGCGAGGCCACGCCCTGATGGTGAGGTTCTGTGTGTTGACAGCTCACCACCACGTGCTAGAGTCCCGGAAGCGAAAAAAGTGGATGAAGAACATGACGGCGGACAATCCGGAAGGGGGCAAGTCGAAGGCCACCTCACGCCAGATGGCACTCGCGCTGTTCGAAGACATGTTCGACCAGGGGTTGCGCATCAACGAAGCCAATCGGGAGATCGGCTATCAGCGCAACGACTTCTTCACCGAAATCGTCAATATGGGGCTACCCGCGCGGCGCTTTCTCGACGCTGCGTATTTCATCGTCGCGCAGGAGCCCGAGGAGCGCGATCAGTACGACATCGAGCTTAACTATTTCAAGTGGCTGATGCGTTACGACAGCCGCAATCTCAAGCATTTACGCACGATTGCCGACGAAGCGCAGAACGCGAAAGTCCGCGTGACGAATACGCCGGCGGACCGCGATCCGAACGAGGACGATCTCTGGGTCCAGGTTCAACTTATCGGCATGGTCGGTTTTCATCGCGGGCGAATGCGTTTCGACGTCCATCCGCGGCTCGTGCCTCACATCCGCGATCCGCAGAAATCGCACTGGCTGAGTCTGCGTATTTCGACCGCGTTCACGCGCAGCCTCGCGCGCGCGATCTACGACAAAGTTTTGCCGTACGTGCCCGCGGGGCGTACGGACTGGATTCAGCTCGAAGAGATGCGCAATTGGCCCGGCAAAATGGGCGCGAACGCGGCTATCTTCAAGTACTTCAAGCGCGACTGGCTCGAGCCGGCGGTCCGTGAGATCAACGATGTATCGGACGTCGAACTTTCGTACGAGACGCGGACGGCGTCGACAACCTCGAAGAAAATCGATCGCATCCGCTTCCTGCTCAAGCGCAAGGACACGGCCGATGCCGTGCTCGCGAGCCTTGCCGATGCGAGTCATCTGTACAAGATTCTCACCGACGAATTCGGGCTATCGACCAAGCAGTTCACCGAGATTTCCGAGAATCGCGACGTGTGGACCGATGAGCGCATTCAGCAGGCGGTCGAATACACGCGCTTCAGAATCAAACGCGGCCAGGTCAAGAAGAGTCCGGCGGGCTATCTGATGCGCGCGCTGCGCGACAACTGGAAGATGTCCGACGCCGAGCGAACGATGGTCGACGTCCAGGCCAGACTGCTTGCCGATGAGACGCAGGAGCAGGAAGCCAGAACCGTGGCGAGGAAGTCGGTGGCGCACAGCATCGCCACGCGCGAAGAGGAAGTGCGCACGCGCATGAACGAAGATTCGCGCCAAGGCCGCGACCACTTCAGTGCCGCCGACGCAAAGACGCGCAAGGAACTGATGCACGCGTGGACGATGTCGCGCGAGGGCAAGCTGATGCTGCGTCGTATGAAGCTGGAACCGTCGACGGTGACGGAAGAGGCGATCTTCGCGAATACCGAACTGGTCTGGTATCTCGGTCAGTTCGTTTTTGGCCGGATGAATGCGGCCCGGGCTGCCGCGGCCTGACATCCGCCCCGCGTGAGCCATCAGCGATGCGGCGCTGACGATCGATAACCCGCGACCTGCGCGAGCGCCGCCCCTCTCTCTAGAACGATCCAACCAGCGTTCCGAGCACGATCACCACGACGAGCGCGAGCAGCGCGCCCAGAATCCCGACGATGACGATGTCGCGATAGCTTTCGCGATGTGTCGAGCCGCACACGGCAAGCAGCGTTACCACTGCGCCGTTGTGCGGCAGACTATCGAGCGTTCCCGACGAAATCACCGCGACCCGATGCAGCAGTGCAGGGTCGATGCCGTACTGACCGGCCAGTTGCAGATAGGTGCTGCCGAGCGCATCGAGTGCGATGGTCAGGCCGCCCGATGCCGAGCCCGTTAGCGCCGCCAGCAGATTCGTTGCAACGGCAAGCGAGACGAGCGGACCACCGCCGATGCCGAGCACCCATTCGCGCACGAGCGCGAACGCGGGCAGTGCGGCGATCACCGCACCGTAGCCGACCAGACTGCCGACGCTCAAGACCGGCAGCACTGACGCATTCGCGCCCGCGTCGATGGTCTCGCGCAAAGCGGGCAAGCGACGGCGATTGAGCAGAATGAGCGCGACGATCGCAACGGTGAGCGCGACGCATACGCCCCACACGCCACCGACGGCCGCAAGTGAGGTTTCGCCCCAGCGGGCGTCCGCGAGATAGTCGGCGTCGAGACGCGGCAACACGATCACGTTCATCACGAAGTTCGTGAGTACGACGAGCACGAGCGGCGTGATCGCGACACCAAACGACGGCTGATCTTCGCTGACGTGTCCGTGGCCGATTTCGCCGGGATCGAAGCTTTGCGATACGGTCGCGCGCTCGCGCACGAGGCTCGAATCGGCCGCGGGCTTCGCGGTGGGCGCAGCCGCCGCGTTCGAACCATCGAAGCCTTCGTTGGCCGCTCTCGCGCGCGACTGTTGCAAAGACAGCCACCAGAGCCCGAAGCCTGCCATCACGATACTCGCGATAATGCCGAGCCCCGGCGCCGAAAACGGCGTCGTGCCGAAGAACGGCATCGGGATCGCGTTCTGGATCGCAGGCGTGCCGGGCAGCGCGGACATCGTGAAGGTCGACGTGCCGAGCGCGATCGCGGCTGGCATCAGACGGCGCGGAATATTGGCGGCCTGGAAGAGGGCGGTCGCCATCGGTGCGATCACGAAGAAGGCGACGAAGAGACTCACGCCCCCATACGTGACGAGCGCGCCGCCCATCACGACGGCGAGAATCGCCCGATGCGCGCCGAGTTTGTCCGTCATGTAGCTCGCAATCGCCTTCACCGAGCCGCTGTCTTCCATGAGCTTGCCGAACAGCGCGCCGAGCAGGAACAGCGGGAAAAACTGCGCGAGAAACCGCGCGGCGCTGATCATGAAGGTTTGTGTCCAATGCGCGAGAATCGGCTCGCCCGAAATGGCGGCGGCCAGCATCGCGGCGAACGGCGCGAGCAGCAACACGGTCCAGCCGCGATACGCAAAGCCGATCAGCAGCGCGAGACTGGCGAGCATGCCGAACAGTCCGAGACCCACCGCGAGCGGTGACAGGGTAGTGACGTCCATGGTCAGACTCCGTCGAGCAACGCGTCGAGATCAAGTGAAGAGCGCACGCCGATCGAGTCGCCGTGCTCGTCGAGGAACGCTTGCGCGGCAAGCCGTCCTTCGTCGCGCAGCATCGTCAGGAAACTCCACTCGGCGTTCAGCTTCGACGAGTAGCCGAGTTCCGTCATCACGTCGCTCGAGATGCGGTGAATGCGCATCTTCGCCCAGTGGCGGCCTTCGTCGCTGCCGGCGTCCGCCGCGCGGCGCAGCAGCGCGATCATGCGCAGCTCCTTCATGAGCGGTGCGTTGAACGCGACTTCGTTCAGGCGGCTGATGATCTCGCGCGCGGTGCGCGGCGTTTCATCGCGCTCGATGGGATTCACCTGAATCAGCAGCGTGTCGCTCGACGTGCATTCGCGCACCAGCGGCGTGATCGTCGGATTGCCCGCGTAGCCGCCGTCCCAGTAGTCCTCGCCATCGATCCGCACCGCCTGGAACAGCGTCGGCAGACAGCCTGAGGCGAGCAGCACGTCCGGCGACAGGTCGGCGTTGCGGAACACGCGTGCCTGACCGGTGCGCACACGCGTCGCGGTGATGAAGAGCTTGATCGGTGCGTCGCGCAGATGGGCGAAGTCAATCGATTCTTCGAGAATCTTCTGCAGCGGATGGACGCCGCGCGGATTCATGTCGTATGGCGAGAACATGCGGGCCGCGAGATCCATCGCAATGAAAAGCGGCGAATAATCGAGCGTCCAGCGGCCCATCAGCACGTCGAACGGGCTGCGGCGAAATGGACTGAAGACTGCCGCCTCGGACACGCGTCGCCAGAACGCTTCGAGCGTGGCGCGTGCGCCAGCCGCGCCATCGAGTTGATAACCGCTCACGAGCACGGCGGCATTCATTGCGCCGGCCGACGTGCCCGAGATACCTTCGATCTGTAGCCAGGGTTCTTCGAGCAGACGGTCGAGGACGCCCCATGTAAAAGCACCGTGCGAGCCGCCGCCTTGCAATGCGAGGTCGATGCGAGCGGGTGCGCGATGAGTTGATCGAGCTTTCGTTGCAGCCAAGACGACTCCTTGTTGAGGAGTGCTCCATTTCACGAGCTGGCGCCCCCGAGTTCGACAGATTCTTGCGTAAGTCTTTGATTTCGCTACATCAGGGGTAGCGTTTTTGTCCCTACAAGGCGTCGGCGGTCGGGGTTGGCAGGTTCAGTGTCTGGAAGAGCTCCTTCTGTTCAG